>NZ_WJWY01000031.1 GCF_010367435.1 Fusobacterium sp. IOR10 | reverse complement strand
CTGAGCCAGGATCAAACTCTTCATTCAAATTTTATCCGTTAATTGACTAGGTCAATTTCTTACCATTTTGTTTCTTTATTACACCATTTAAGGTTTGCTTGCTTATCTTGTTAAATTTCTCTATTCTGTTGTTAATGTCCTTTATTATTGTCCTCTCGTAGACAAGAAATATAATATCATTTTTTTTATATTCAGTCAACTTTTTTTTTATTTTTTTTACTTTTTTTTATTCAACCTAGTGATTTCAATCTAATATCATTGTATGAACTTCAATTATAAAATGAAAAATAATCTTTAAATTGAAGTTCGTACTAATATTTTCTTTATTTGTTTCTTAATCTTTTGATTTATCTAGTACTTGACCAATATATTTTTTTATTGTATTCAAATATATCATTTTTGAGTTGCTTTTTAATACAAACAAAAAACTTTCCTCTGTCCCTGTATCTTCTGAACATAACTTTAAAGCCTTTTCTTCTATCTTTAATTTCTCATATTCGTCAAACTTATCAAATTCTATTAATATGTCTCTTGAAATCTCCACATCTTCTTTTAATTCTTTTATTGTGTTTGTTAAAGAATTCTTTATTCCTTTTCTTGCTTGCTTTATTTTTTTCTTACTTATCATTACTTTTTCTTTGACATCATTATTGAATAATGTTAGATTTTGTTTTTGTCCATTATTTGTTTTATAAATATTTTTTAAAACACCATTAATATATTGAACCAATGTTGTTTTTATATTTTTGTTTAAATTTTTATAAAGTATTTTTAAAATCTCACAAGCTAAGTTTTCTCCATCTTCCCTATAAATCTTTCTTATTTTAGTGTCTGTTCTCTTATCCCAGGCTCTTAACACATAAATATTTCTTTTAGCTTTATGTATAAATGAAGCCAACTTTTCTGGGAGGTCATTATACGTTTCGATTTTTTTGTTTTTACTAGATGAAGCTGTCTTTTCTTTCACTATAATAGCGTCTTCAACTATTTCTTTTTTCAATTTAGTTGTATTTATTATTTTTTTCTTATTATGCTCTAAAAAAGATGAATTTTTATTATCTAAAAAACTTGATATATGACATTCTCCATCCTTTTCTCCATTGAAAATATAATTTAAATAATATGTATTTTCTTTTTTAGCTTCTTCATAGGAATATTTTTTTATATAACCTAATTTTTTTAAAACTTCATAAGCTTTTATAACTCTTTTTAAAACTTGTTTTGCTCTGCTCAATACATAAAACTTTTTTTCACCGTTTTTAGAAATTCTCTCAGTTTCTTGTTCCATCCTTAGGGGAATTATAGCAGCTAAGGTTCTTATGTTAATTCTTCCATCACTACTTTCGTATCTTATTTTACTTATATATTTATAAATTCTACCTGCTATTGGATCCTTGTTCATTATTTCCATCAAAGCTCTTGAGTTATATTTTATATATCTCTTGTCTTTTATTTTATTTCTTATGTTTTTATTAAGTTTTACTCTGTAGAATATTTTTTTTCCAACTTTTAATTTTTTATAAGTTAATAATTTGAATTCTTCATCTTCAAATTTATACTTTCCAAATTTAGTATGATTTGACACAACAAATTGATACTCTGTACTTTTTAAATTTTTTAAAGCTTGTTCAACTTTAGAATAGTAAACTCTATTCATTTTATTTCCTAAAAAATTAACAATAAAATCTGCTATTTCAAATTCAATATACTCTTCATCTTCTAAATTTTCTAAATTCATATCTTTTTTTGCTTCATATAATGATATTAAAAAATTATATATTTTTTCTTCAAATAAAGAAGGTTGATAGACTTTATCATTTTGATCTCTTGCAACTAAAGTGCAGAACATTGTTACCCCTAAATCTTCAAAGGAATATTGAAAATTAATTCTTTTGTTTTGTTTTTGAGGAGTAAAAAAAGGAAAAACTATCATTTCTATTGGAATATTAATAATATTATCTTTTAATTTCAAGAAATTTCCTGTCCCTTGTATTACAACCTCTCTTGTTTCTATTTTAGGTATATTTGATATTTTTACATCCATTTTTCCTATTTCTTTATTTAAAGACTCCACAGAAGGTATTAGAAAACTCTCCAAAATATTATCTTTTTCTTTCTCCATGAATAGTCCTCCATTTAATAAATAAAATATGTACACATACAATAATAAAAAGTGATGTGTTAGTTATTATAAAGCTTAAATCTTTTTATTACAAGTTTTTTTATGAAATGTTTCTTCTAGATAGTTTATTTTTTAACAGAGTCTTTGTAAAAAAATAAACTTATAAATTTATAATTTGAAAAATTTATTTCTTAACTTTATCAATGGATGCCTTTGTTTTTATTATAAAAAAAACTTTAAATATAAGTATTTCTGATTATGTATACATACAATAATAAACACCAATTGTCTTCTTTCCTTT
The DNA here is from genome assembly GCF_010367435.1 of Fusobacterium sp. IOR10. NCBI lineage: Bacteria > Fusobacteriati > Fusobacteriota > Fusobacteriia > Fusobacteriales > Fusobacteriaceae > Fusobacterium > Fusobacterium sp. IOR10. The sequence goes on along the minus strand of NZ_WJWY01000031.1, from coordinate 16,565 downwards.
ATTTTAAAATGCTTTCACTCTGTCTTACTTTTTTTAAATTTATTATTATCTTGAAAACAAAAGATTTGTCATGTGTATACAATCATTAATAAATTATTTTTTCATTTCTTTCTTATTTTTGAATGTGTTCAAATGTTCTTAGATTATAAAAGACTTTTAATTACTCACTTAAATAAATGTATATGATCAATAATAATTTTAAATCTTTCTTTCTTTTATTTTCAACGTTTAGTTATAGAAAAAAAGATTATCTTAGTCTTTACATATTTACATTTCACTTTTTCTACTAATAACAAATCTGTAAAATATTATTTCTAAAAGAAAATATAAGAATATTTCTTGACAAATTTAACTTTTTCTTCTAAAATGGTATACTGTAATATAGAATTTTTTAGGAGGTGAATTTTAATGGCAAATGTACATACGTATCAACCAAATAATAGAAAATATAAAAAAGACCATGGCTTTAGAGCAAGAATGAAAACTAAAGGTGGAAGACAAGTACTAAAAAGAAGAAGAGCTAGAGGCAGAAAAAAATTATCAGCATAAACCCGGTGATTTGAAACACCGGTTTTTTTTGAGATAGGAGAAAAAATGGAAACTTTAAAAAAAAACAATGAGTTTAAAATAGTTTATAATTACGGAAACAAAAGTTATGGATATTACTCTCTTGTTTTTTTTAAAAAAACAAATAATAATTATAACAAAATGGGATTTGTTGTTAGTAAAAAAACAGGGAATGCAGTTTGTAGAAATAGAATTAGAAGATTATTTAGAGAATATTATAGAGAGAATGAAGAAAGAATTAAAAAGGGATATGAAATTATTTTTGTAGGAAAAAAAAATGCCGGAAAAGTTTATAAAAATTTAAAGTATCAGGAGATGAAAAAAGATATTGATAAAATTTTTAAAAAATCAAATCTATTTACGTATTAACTTTATATTAAAAAAAATTATTTTAAACTTGATTAAAATATATCAAAAATTAATATCGCCAATTTTAGGAAAAAATTGTAGATTTATTCCTACTTGTTCAGTTTATACTTACAAAGCTATAGAAATACATGGAGTAATAAAAGGAATTTATTTAGGAGTAAAAAGGATCTTAAAATGCCATCCATTTAATGAAGGTGGGTATGATCCAGTGCCTCCTAAAAAAATAAAAAATAAGGAGAAATAAAATATGAGTTTTTTATACGGAATATTTGGAAAAATATTAAATATGTTTTATGGAATGACTGGGAGTTTTGGATTAGCCATTATAATATTGACGGTGTTAATAAAAATAATTTTATTACCAGTTACTTTAAAACAAGATAAATCAATGAAAGAAATGAAAAAATTACAGCCTAAAATTGATGAATTAAAATCAAAATATAAAGGCGATCCCCAATTATTGAATCAAAAAACAATGGCTCTTTATAAAGAGCATAAAGTTAATCCTGCAGGTGGATGTCTACCAATGTTAGTACAATTACCTATATTGTGGGCGTTGTTTGGAGTATTAAGAAAAGAAGGAGTAGTACCAGATGAGACATTTTTATGGTTCTCTTTAATTAGTCCAGATCCATTTTTTGTTTTACCAATATTAAATGGTATAATTTCATTTGTTCAACAAAAAGTTATGGGAACAGCAAATAATCCTCAAATGAAAAAAATGATGTATATGTTTCCTATCATGATGGTATTTATTTCATATAAAATGCCAGGTGGATTACAATTATATTGGCTAGTTTCTAGTTTAAGTGGTGTTGCTCAGCAATATTTTGTTATGAATAGAGGAGAGTAGATTTTATGGCAGACTTTATAGAAATTAAGGCTATGAATCAAGAAGAGGCTAAAAAAAGAGCTATTAGAGTTTTAGATCTAGATGAACAACAAATATTAAATATTATTGAAAAAAATAAAAGCAAATCTTTTTTAGGATTTTTTAATAAAGAGGGACTTTATAAAATAGAGTATACAACAGATAAAATTATTAAAGAAAAAGAAGTGGTTGAAACAAAAGAAGAAGTTAAAATAAAAGAAAATTTAAAATTAAATAAAAAAAATAAAACTATTGAAAACAAAGAAAAAATAGAAGATATTTATAAATTATCTCAAGAAGTATTGGATAAAATGAATTTGAATTTAAAAGTAAATTTTTTAGAATTTAAAGATAAAATTTATTATATTAATTTGTCTGGAGAAGATCAAGGGATAATAATAGGTAAAAAAGGTAAAACACTAAATAGTTTTGAGTATTTATTAAATTCTTTACTAAAGGATACACGAGTAAGTGTAGATGTGGAAGGATTTAAAGAGAAAAGAAACAAAACATTAAGAGAATTAGCAACTAAAATGGCATTAAAAGCTATAAAAACAAAAAGAGTTGTTAGATTAAATCCTATGCCTCCAAGAGAAAGAAAGATAATTCATGAAATAATAAATCAATATCCTGAATTAGATACTTTTAGTGAAGGTAGAGATCCTAAAAGATACATTGTAATTAAAAGAAAAAAATAAAAAAGAGGTGAGGTATAATGTTTGATACCATCGCTGCTATTTCTACTCCAAGAGGTGAGGGAGGAATAGGTATAGTAAGAATATCAGGAGATGAAGCTTTACTGATATTAAAAAAAATATTTAAGACTAAATCAAAAAAGGATGTTTTTAATTTAAAAACATACACAATAAACTACGGTCATATTTATGATGGAGATAAATTAGTTGATGAAGTTCTAGTATCTGTTATGAGAGCTCCAACAACATACACAAAGGAAGATATAGTTGAAATAAATTGTCATGGTGGTTATGTAATAACTCAGAAAGTTTTAGAACTAGTATTAGAAAAAGGTGCTAAAATAGCTGAACCAGGAGAATTTACAAGAAGAGCTTTTTTAAATGGAAGATTAGATTTAACACAAGCTGAGTCTGTAATGGATATTATACATGGAAAAACAGAGAAAAGTATTTCTTTATCTTTGAATCAATTAAGAGGAGATTTAAAGGAACAGATTCATAATTTGAAAAAATTATTAATGGATGTTGCTGCTCATGTAAATGTAGTTTTAGATTATCCAGAAGAAGGAATAGACGAACCAATACCTTTAAATTTAGTAAGTAATCTTCACAATGTGGTAGAAGAGACAAATAAACTTATATTATCTTACGACAAGGGTAAAATGATAAAAGAAGGTGTAAAAACAGCAATTGTAGGAAAGCCAAATGTAGGAAAATCAAGCCTTTTAAACTCTGTATTAAGAGAAGAAAGAGCTATAGTTACAAGAGTTGCAGGAACAACTAGAGATACTATAGAAGAAATAGTTAATATAAAGGGTATTCCTTTAATAATGGTTGATACAGCAGGAATAAGAGATACTGAAGATGAGGTAGAAAATATAGGAGTTCAAAAATCAAAAGAATTAATCAAAGAAGCTGATTTAGTTTTATTTGTTTTGGATTCATCTAAAGACTTAACAAAAGAAGATATGGAAATATATAATAGTATAAATAATAGCAAAGTTATTGGAATATTAAATAAGATAGATATAAGAAAAGAATTAGATATATCAAAATTATCAAAAATAAAAAAATGGATAGAAATATCAGCTTTAGAAAAAATAGGAATAGATAATTTAGAAGATGAAATATATAATTATGTTGTATCAGGAAAGATAGAAGATAGTTCTGAAAAATTAACAATAACTAATATTAGACATAAGTCAGCTTTAGAAAAAACAAAACAATCTGTGGAAAATATATTTGAGACTATAGATATGGGTTATCCTATGGACTTAATAGCAGTTGATTTAAATGATGCTATAGATTCATTATCTGAAGTTACTGGGGAAATATCAAGTGAAGATTTATTAGATCATGTATTTAATAATTTTTGTGTAGGAAAATAAATTTGTAAGGTTGACTATAAGTTGACCTTATTTTTATTTTATTATGTCTAATATTATGTATATAGTCAATAATAAAATGTAAGTAAACGAGGAGATAAAATGAATTCAAAATATGATGTTATAGTAGTTGGGGGAGGTCACGGAGGAGTTGAAGCAGCTTTAGCTTCAGCAAGAATGGGAAAGAAAACTTTATTAATCACTTTGTCTTTGGATACAATAGCAATGATGCCTTGCAATCCTTCCATTGGTGGCCCTGGAAAAAGTAATTTAGTTGCAGAATTAGATATTTTAGGTGGACAAATGGGTGCTCAAATAGATAATTATAATCTACAATTAAAGGATTTAAATACAAGTAAAGGTCCAGCAGCAAGAATAACAAGAGGACAGGCAGATAAATATTATTATAGAATTAAGATGAAAGAAATAATAGAAAAAACTCCTAATTTAGAAACCCTACAAGAATGTGTAGAAGAAATAATAGTTAAAGAAAATAAAGTTGAGGGTATAGTTACTTCTCTTGGATTTAAATGTTATTCTGAGACAGTTGTATTAGCAACAGGAACTTTTTTAAAAGGAAAAATAGTTATAGGAGATGTTGAATATAAAGGTGGAAGACACGGTGAATTATCAGCAGAGAAACTATCTGATAGTTTAAGAAAAAATGGATTACACATTGAAAGATATCAAACAGCTACTCCACCACGAATAGATAAAAGAACAGTTGATTTTTCAAAACTTGAAGAATTACATGGAGAAAAACATCCAAGATATTTTTCAATATTTACAAATAAAAAAGAAAATAGTGTGGTTCCAACATGGTTAACTCATACAACGGAAAAAACAATAGATGTAGTAAAAGAGTTGTTAAAATATTCTCCAATAGTATCTGGTATAATAGAAACTCATGGACCAAGACATTGCCCATCTTTGGATAGAAAAGTTTTAAATTTTCCTCAAAAAACAAATCATCAAATATTTTTAGAACTAGAATCTAAAGAATCAAATGAACTATATGTAAATGGTTTAACTACAGCAATGCCTCCATTTGCTCAAGATAAGATGCTAGAAAGTATACAAGGATTAGAAAAGGCTAAAATAATGAGATATGGATATGCTGTAGAATATGATTATATACCAGCTTACCAAATGTATCCTAGTTTAGAAAATAAATTAATAGAAGGTTTATTTACAGCTGGACAAATAAATGGGACATCAGGTTATGAAGAAGCAGCAGCTCAAGGATTTATAGCAGGGGTTAATGCAGCAAGAAAAGTTGATAAAAAAGATCCAATTATAATAGATAGAAGTGAAGGATATATAGGAGTATTAATTGATGATTTGATTCACAAAAAGACTCCAGAACCTTATAGGGCATTACCATCTAGAGCTGAATATAGATTAACATTGAGATTTGACAATGGTTTTATGAGATTATTGAAGAAATCAGAAGAGATAGGTATTATTTCAAGTGACAAAATAAATTATTTGAAAATATGTAAGGAAAATATTTTAGCAGAAGTTGAAAAATTAAAAGAAATAAAAATTTCAAAACAAAGATCCAATGAAATATTAGAGAAATATAATTCAGAAAAAAGAGTAACAAAAGGAATAAAAGCTAATGAGATGATTAAATTTAAGGAAATTAGTTATATTAATTTAGCTAAAGAATTAGGAATAGATATATTGAAATATCCTAATTTTGTCATAACTCAAATTGAGACTATATCAAAATATGATATTTTCATAAAAAGAGAAGAGGAACAAATAAAGAAATTTAAAAGATTAGAAGGAATATCAATTCCTAAAAATTTTAATTTTAAAGATATAAAAGGAATATCAAATATAGCCAAGTCAGGATTAGAAGATGTAAAGCCTTTATCAATAGGGGAAGCAAGTAGAATTAGTGGAGTAACAGGAAATGATATTGCTATTTTATTAGGAAATATAAAATAATAGGTAAAAATAAAAAAAAGTTTTATTAAAACTTTTTTTTATTTTTGAGCATATACATATTTTTTAAGGATTTTATCTGTCATTAAAAGCGCCTCTTTATGTTCTTTAACATCGTGAACTCTTATAATGTTAACACCTTTTTGTATACCTATAATAGATGTGGCGATTGTCCCATACACTCTGTCTTTTGGGATTTTTACATTAGTTATACTTCCAATAAAACCTTTTCTAGAAGTACCTAAAAGCATGGGTCCCAAGTCAGTTAATTCTTCTAACCTAGATAAAACCTCTATATTTTGATCTAAATTTTTTCCAAATCCAATTCCAGGATCAAGAATAATTTTATCTAATTTAATATTATTTTTTTCAGCAATTTCAAAAGTATTTTTAAAAAAATTTCTAATTGATAAAATAATATCATCTGTATAAGTTGTATTATTTTTATTGTGCATAGCCACTAAAATTGCTCCAGATTTTCCAACTATTTTAGCCATTTCACCATTATCTTTTTGTAGTCCCCATACATCATTAACAATATGTGCTCCATTTTTAATAGCTTCCTTGGCAACTTCCCAATGATAAGTATCAATAGAAATTAAAATATCAAGTTCAGAGGATATTTTTTTAATAATAGGGATGACTCTATTAATTTCTTCATCTATAGAAACATCTTCATGGCCTGGTCTTGTGGACATTCCACCAATATCAATAATATCAGCACCATCTTTAATCATTTCTTTAGCTTTAAAAAAAGCTCTATTTATATCAAAATAATTTCCTCCATCTGAAAAAGAGTCAGGTGTAACATTTAAAATTCCCATAATTAAAGTTTTTTTATTTAGATTAATTTCTATATTTTTATACTTAATAGCCATAAACTTTCTCCTTTTATTATTGATCATATACATTTCTATTTAAAAGATTTTCTAAAAATGAAATAGTTTTTTTCTCCAATGGATGAATGATATTAGGAGCAATTTCTTTTAAAGGTGTTAAAACAAAAATCCTATCACACATATAAGGATGAGGGATAGCTAAATTATTATCTTGAATAACTAGATCATCAAAAAGAATAATATCAATATCAATTAATCTTGGTCCCCATTTAATAGTTCTTACTCTTCCCATTTTTTTTTCGATATTTAATAAATTATCTAACAAGTCATGTGGAGAAAAAAGAGTTTTAATTTCAATACAAGTATTAACGAAATCATCTTGTTCTTTTAACCCATAAGGTTCTGTATTAATAAAAGTGCTGATTTTATTAACATGTGTATTAGGAAGCTCTTCAATTAAATTTATAGCCTCAGAAAGATTTCTTTTTTTATCTCCAATGTTAGAACCTAAAGATAAAAATACCCTATGCCATTTTCTAGAGATCTCCACACTAACAAAATCAAAATGTTTTTGTATAGGAGCCCATGGTTTTTTAATACTAACAATGACGTTATTTACTAAATTATAATTTAACAAAATCATTTCAGCTATTTTCTCTGCACATGTTTCAATTAAATTAAAGGAATTATTTGAAAATAAATTTTCAATGTCATTAGCTACCATTCCATAATTAGTAGAATAGTTTAAATTGTCGCTTTTAGCAGCAAGATAAGTGTCTGTTTGCATTTCCACTGAAATTATAAATTTTTGTCCTAATATTTTTTCTTCTTTAAAAACTCCGTGATTTCCTATAAGTTCTAGGTTTTTAATTATTATTTTATCCATAAATTCTCCTAAGTCTATTTTTTTAAAAGTGTGGCTATCTCTAAACGCTTACTGGTATCTTTTTCAAAAATACCTCTAGTCCCAACAGTAACTATTTTAGAACCAGGTTTTTTTACCCCACGCATAGTCATACATAAATGCTCTGCTTCAATAAAAAGATAAACTCCCTTACAGTCTAATCCTTTAAAAATAGTTTCAACAATATTTTCTGTTAATCTTTCTTGTAATTGAGGCCTTTTTGAAAAAGCTTCTATCACTTTAATAATGTCACCAAATCCTATTATTTTTTTATTTGGAATATAAGCTATTGATATTTTTCCAAAAAAAGGTAATAAATGATGTTCGCACATTGAGTAAAAAGAAATGTTTTTTTCAATAATAATATCATTATTATTTGTTGGAATATAATTTTTTAAAAAATCATAGGGATTAATCTTTAATCCAGAAAAAAATTCAGTGTAAAATTCCTCCATTCTTGAAGGAGTATTTTTAAATACTTCTTCATTAATATATTTTTTTTCTCTATCAAGTTCTGATAAGATATTTTCAAAAGCTAGTTTAATTTGCATAAATAATACTCTCCATTAATCTATAATATAATCAATACATTATACACTAAATATAAAAATATAAAAATATAAAAAGAAATTATAAAATATTATTGACCATATACAAATAAAACATAAGAATTTAATATGTGATATAATTTAATAAATTAATATAAATAATCGAGGTGAATAGTCATTGTTTAAAGAAATAGAATTAAAAAATTTATACAGAGGTTCTGTTCCATTTTTTTTATCCCAACTAAAAGGAGGAACAATTTTTTTATGCTCTTCTAATAAAGATATAAATGATTATTACAATACAATTATAGATTGGTATCATGGTAAAATTTTGAAAATAGACGATATTGAAAATGAAAATGATGAATATAGAAAAAAATATAATTTTTTAGAGTTATTAAAAAAAGAAGAAAATTATATAGTTTTAGTATCATTAAAATTTTTATTATCTAATTTTTTTCTCAGTGAAGAGTTAATTTCTCTAAAAATAGGAGATAATATAAACTTTAAAATGTTAGAGACAAAATTAATAGAAAATGGGTATAAAAAAACTTATTTAATTGAAAAACCACTTGAATATTCTATTAGAGGGGATATATTAGATATTTATTCTTTAAGTAAAGAAGATCCCATAAGAATAGAAAGTTTTGGGGATGAAATAGATAGATTAACATATTTTGATACTAACACCCAAAAAAGTATTGATAATGTTGATTCTATAGATATGTATATAGACAAAAATAAAGAAAAAGAATATAATTTTTTAGAAATATTAGAGCAACTGAATAACAAAAAAATTAATTTTTATTTGGAAAATTTAGAAATATTAGATTATAAACTAGAAAACTTTATTCTTAAAAATAGAGACAAAGAAATGTATTATAGAAAAATTTATGAGAAAATTCTTGAAAAATCTGAGAAAATAAAAAGTAAGAGATTAGATATTGATGATATAAAAGAATATAATAATATTGATAAAATAAAACAAGAAGGGAAAAATAATAAGATAATAATATTATCAAATGAAAAAAAGAGATACGATGACATATTCAAAAATTATAAAAATATAGTAATAAAAGATTACCCTCATTTTGAAGGTTTTTATTATAGGGATACATTAGTATTAACAGACAGGGAAATAAAAGGAATTAGAGTAAAGAAAGAGATTAAAATAAAAAAATCCTTAAAATATGATAATATCAACCAAATAAGAGAAAATGATTTTATTATTCATGAAAATTATGGAGTGGGAAAATATTTAGGAATAGAAATAATAAAGGGAAAAGATTATTTAATGATTCAATATGCAGGGGAAGATAAGCTATACGTTCCTATAGAAAATTTAAATAAAATAGAAAAATATATATCGGAACTAGGGAAAACTCCAGAAATATATAACCTAGGAAGAAAAGGATTTAAGAGAAAAAGATTAAAATTAGAAGAAGAAATAAAGAAATTTGCAAAGGAAATTATAAACATTCAAGCTAAAAGAAAAACAGCATTAGGTTATGCTTTTTCAAAAGATACAGTTTGGCAAGAAGAGTTTGAAGAATTATTCCCATATACAGAAACTAAAGATCAGCTAGAAGCAATAAATATGACTAAAAAGGATATGGAATCTACATTGGTTATGGACAGAGTTATTTGTGGAGATGTTGGTTTTGGTAAGACTGAGGTTGCTATGAGAGCCACATTTAAATGTGTTACTGACGAGAAGCAAGTTTTGATATTAGCTCCAACAACTGTATTAGCAGAGCAACACTACGAACGTTTCAAAGAAAGATTTTATAATTATCCAATAAATATTTCATTAATGAGCAGAGTTAAAACAAAGAAAGAGCAGCAAGAAATATTAAAAAAAATATATATAAAAGGGGTTGATGTAATAATTGGAACCCATAGGTTATTATCAGCAGATGTTAAATTTAATGATTTAGGATTAATTATAGTTGATGAAGAACAAAAATTTGGTGTGAAAGCTAAAGAAAAATTAAAACTAATTAAAGAAAATACTGATATTTTAACTCTAACAGCCACTCCAATTCCTAGAACATTGAATTTATCTCTTTTAGGTATAAGGGATATTTCAATAATAAAGACTCCCCCTGTAAACAGAAAACCAATACAAAATATGTTTATAGACAAAAATAAAAAGAATATAAAAGAGATAGTTCTTAAGGAAATATCTAGAGAAGGGCAGGTTTTTTATGTTTATAATTCAATTAATAAAATGAATTACAAATTAGAAGAATTGAAAAATATCTTACCTGATTTTATAAAAATAAAATCCATTCATGGAAAAATGCAACCAGAGCAAATAAAAAATATAATTCATGATTTTGAAAGTGGAGATATAGATGTTTTATTAACAACAACTATCATAGAAAATGGGATAGATATAGAAAATGCAAATACTATTATAATAGAGGGAATAGAAAAATTAGGTTTATCTCAAATATATCAGCTAAGGGGAAGAGTTGGCAGAGGAAATAGACAAGCCTACTGTTATCTAATTGAAGATAAAGAAAAAAAATATAATAAAAAAACCCTATTGAGGAAAGAAAGTATAGAAAAGATAAAAGGAGTTGGTGGAGGCTTTGAATTATCTTTAGAAGATATGAATATAAGAGGAGCAGGAGAAATTTTAGGAGAAAAACAGCATGGGGCAATTGAGAGTTTTGGATTTAATTTATATTTAAAATTATTAAATGAAGAAATTTCAAATCTAAAAGGAAACTATGAAGAAAATCAAGAAATTATAGTTGATTTTAAAGAAACAGGATTTATACCTAAAACTTATATAAAAGAATATGAAAAAATAAATATTTATAAAAGAATTAGTAAAATAAAAACTTTAACTGATAGTAAAGAAGTCTTAAATGAAATCAGAGATAGATTTGGTGTTGTACCAGCTCCAGTTATAAAATTATTTGAAAATATTAATATCAAAATTAGAGCTAAAAAAATAGGAATAATAGAAATAAAAGAAGAAAAAAAAGGCATATATGTTATAAAGTTTGATAATAAAAAAATTAATTTTAATAATATTTTATCAATGATTAAAGCTGGTAAATGTGAATTATATGGAAATGATTCTATAAAATATTCAAAGAATATTAGAGAATTTTTTAAAGAATATGAGGAGGAAAAAATTGAAAGAATTTGATAGGCTAATAGAAATTATGGATATTTTAAGGGGAAAGAATGGGTGTCCTTGGGATATGAAACAAACGAGAGAAAGCTTAAAGGGTGATTTCTTAGAAGAAGTTTATGAAGTATTGGAGGCAATGGATATTGGGGGAGACAATTTAAAAGGTGAACTGGGAGACCTTTTATTACATATTGTTTTTCAAGCAAAAATTTCAGATGAAAAGGAAGAATTCAATATAAAAGATGTAGTTCAAGGAATAAACAATAAACTAATAAGAAGACATCCTCATATATTTAAAAAAGCAGAATCAATAAGTGAGGAAGATGTTATAAAAAATTGGGAAGTAATAAAAAATACAGAAAAAGAAATTAAAGAAAGAAAATATATTTTAGATGGAATACCAAAACATTTGCCACCTTTATTAAGAGCTCAAAAAATTCAAGAAAAGGTAAGTATATATGGATTTGATTGGGAAAATAAAGAAGATGTTTTTTTTAAGGTACAAGAGGAGATTGAAGAAGTAAAACTAGCAATAAAAAATAAAGATACAGAAAATTTAGAAGAAGAGATTGGGGATTTGTTGTTTTCATTGACAAATTATGCAAGACACTGTGGATTGAATATAGATACGATAATGAGAAAATCAAATGATAAATTTGAAAAAAGATTTAATTACATTGAAGATAATTGTAATATAAAAGATTCAGATTTAAAAGTAATGGAAAAATTATGGGAAAAATCAAAATTTTAAAATAAGCTATTGACTTATTGTAAAAATAAGGTATACCTAATATAAAGGAGAGAACATGAGATTAGATAAATTTTTAAAAATAAGTAGAATCATAAAAAGAAGGCCTGTTGCCAAAGTAGTTGTTGACAGCGGAAAAGCTAAAATAAATGGAAGAGTAGCTAAATCTGGAACAAAAGTAAAAGTAAATGATATTTTAGAATTAGAATATTATGATAAATTTTTTAAATTTCAGATACTAGAGGTTCCTTTAGGAAATGTAACTAAAGACAGAAGTGGAGATTTAGCAAAAATTTTAGAAGTTAAAGATTTAAAAATAGAAAGTAAGGAGAATTAATCAATGGTATCTGTTTATAGTAATGCAAAAATAAATATTGGATTAAATATTTTAGGAAAATATTCCAATGGATATCACAAATTAGATATGATTATGCTTCCAATTTCACTTTCAGACAGAATGGATATAGAATTTAAAGGTAAAAAAGGAAAATTAAAAATAAAATGTAATATAGATAGTATTCCCACAAATGAAAGTAATATTATTTATAAAGTTTATAATAAATTTTATGAAATAACTAGATTAGATAAAGAAGAAATAGAAATTTATTTAGAAAAAAAAATCCCAAGTCAAGCTGGTTTAGGAGGAGGAAGTTCCAATGGAGCTTTTTTTCTTAAGGAGTTAAATAAATACTATAAGTGTATTTTATCAGAGGAAGAAATGATAGATTTATCAAAAAATATTGGGGCAGATATTCCATTTTTTATAAAAAATATTCCCTGTAGAGTTCAAGGAATTGGTGAAGAATTAATAGAAATAAAAAATAATCTTCAGTGCAAAATATTATTAATTAAGCCTAATTTTGGAGTTTCAACAAAAGAAGCCTATAAACTATATAATAAATTAGAAAACCCCAAAAAAGCAAATATAAAAACTTTGATTGAAAGTTTGAAAAACAATAAATTAAATGATATTAATCAATATAATGAAAATGTATTAGAACAATCACTATTGGAGCAAAATAAGGATATTATAAATTTTAGAGAAAAAATCAATTGTATAAAAAAATATACTTTCTCTATGTCAGGTAGTGGTAGTTGTTATTATTTGTTACTTCCAAATGATAAAAAGATATGTATTAAGGAACTAAAAGAGAAAATAGGAGATTGCAATATATATATATGCAATTTTTTATAACAGTTAATACTACATAAAAAAGGATGGTGCATTGAAATGAAAATTACAGATGTAAGGTTAAGAATAGTTAAAGGAGATACTGATGCTAAATTAAAAGCTTACGCAGATTTAACATTTGATGGAAGTTTTGTTATTCATGGGCTAAAGGTTATTGATGGTCAAAAGGGTATGTTTGTAGCTATGCCTTCTAGAAAAATGCCAGATGGAGAATACAAAGATGTTGCTCATCCAATAACTTTGGATTTAAGAAAAGAAATAACAGATTCTGTTATTGAAAAATATAACGAAGTTAAAGAGCTAGAAATAAAAGAAGAAATTGCAGAATAAGAGAATGTTTAAATTTTTTTTAAGAAAGGATTGACAAAAAAAAAAGATTATGATATCATAGTTATTGTTGTTGGGATGTCGCCAAGCGGTAAGGCATCGGACTTTGACTCCGTTATGCGTTGGTTCGAATCCAGCCATCCCAGCCATATATAACTTTAGATTACTATTTGTATATAGTAATTTTTTTTTGCAAAAAAATAATGGTGCTAATATTAAAAATTAAATACTAACACCATGATATATAATCTTTTATAAAGTGAAATTAAATAATATCATTACATCGTTTCATTGGACATAGATCTCCACACATAGTACAAACTTCCTCTTCTATAGGTTGAGAAGATTGTCTATATTCTTGAGCTTTTTCTTTATCTAGACAATTATTAAACATTCCTTTCCAATCTAAATTTCCTCGAAATTCTCCCATTTTGTAATCCCATTCTATAGCCTGTGGTATACCTTTTGAAATATCAGCAGCATGTCCTGCAATTTTAGAGGCCATAATTCCTTCTTTCATATCATTTAAATCAGGGAGTCTTAAGTGTTCCGCAGGAGTGACATAACATAAGAAATTAGCACCATTAAGAGCAGCAATAGCTCCCCCTATAGCAGCAGTAATATGATCATAACCTGGAGCAATATCAGTAACAATAGGACCTAAAACATAAAAAGGAGCATCATGACATAATTTCTTTTCCAATTGCATATTTGTAGAAATTTCATGCATAGGAATATGTCCAGGCCCTTCAATGATAATTTGAACATTTTTTTCCCAAGCTCTTTTAGTAAGTTCTCCAAGAATAATTAATTCTTGTATTTGAGGTGCATCAGTGGAGTCATATATGGAACCAGGTCTAAGTCCGTCTCCTAAACTTAGAGTAACGTCATATTTATAACAGATTTCAAGAAGTCTATCAAAATATTCATAGAATGGATTTTCTTTATTATTTTGTATCATCCATTGAAATAAAATTGATCCTCCTCTGCTCACAATTTTAGTCATTCTTTTTTTATTTTTTAATCTTTCTATACAAATTTTATTAAGACCAGCATGAACAGTAATAAAGTCAATTCCATCTTTACAGTGCTCTTCAACAACTTCAAAAAGATCATCAACTGTCATATCTTTAATATTTTTTCCAAGTTTAGCAACAGCATCATACATGGGAACTGTTCCAATCATTGTAGTACAATTAGCAATTAAGTTTTTTCTAAAATTTTTAGTATCTCCAAAAGTACTTAAATCCATTATGGCATCAGTTCCATATTCAATAGCTTTATTAGCTTTTTCAAGTTCTTCTTCATAATTACAACAATCCTCAGAAACTCCCAAATTAACATTAATTTTAGTTTTCATATATTTACCAATAGCTCTAGGATAAATATTTTTATGATTCACATTGCACGGTATAACAACCTTTCCATTAGAAATAAGTTTGATAAGTTTATCTTTTTCAATATGTTCATCTTTTGATACAATTTCCATTTCTTTTGTAAAAATACCTTTTTTTGCATATTCCATTTGTGTCATAATAATTCCTCCTTGTAAAAAAGTAAAAAAAAAGCTCTGTACAGAGTACAGAGCATAATTAATAAATATAGTTGCTTAAATTAAAAAAATAAGCAAAAAATAAAATATAATCAGCTTCCCTACGCTAGTACTATCTAGATCAGGTTATAAGGGTCAAGAACGAATCTTTTTTCAGCCGAAGCTCCCCTAGCAATTCAGTTCATATTATATACTCTTGATTTAATTAAGTCAAACTTTATAAAGAAAAGAGCTTTACAAAAATTAAATTATGAGCTATAAATAAGTAACGTAGAAGCTAATATCCAAAAGAATCAGGAGGGGGTTAAGCATGACAAAAAAAGAATTTGTAGATGGTATTGCATTAAGAGGTGAAATGACAAAGAAAGAAGCAGAAAAATTAGTAAACCTTTTTTTAGAAACAGTATCTAATAATTTAGAACAAGGTAATACAGTAGGCTTTGTTGGTTGGGGAAAATGGGAAGTAATGAAGAGAGCAGCAAGAGAAGTTAGAAATCCTCAAACAGGTAAAAAAATGAAAGTGAAAGCTAAAAAAGTTGTCAAATTTAGAGTTGGGAAAGTTTTAGAGGAAAAAATAGCAAAATAAAATTAAATTGAATAATATTTATAAAAGGTGGTTTCTTTGTTTTATAGGAGTCATCTTTTTTATATAGTATTCTTATTTTTATAAATTTAAAATAAATCTTTGAAAAATTTTTAAAATAAGGGTATTATAAATTATAAAATAATTTATAAAGGAGAAATTAAATGAAAAGAAAAGACTATATAAGTTGGGATCAATATTTTATGGGAATAGCTTTGTTGTCAGCAAAAAGAAGTAAAGATCCAAGTACACAAGTAGGAGCATGTATAGTAAATTCTGATAAAAAAATTGTAGGAGTTGGATATAATGGACTACCTCAAGGATGTGATGATGATAATTTTTCTTGGGAAAGAAAAGGTGAATATTTAGAAACAAAATATCCTTTTGTTTGTCATGCAGAATTAAATGCTATTTTAAATAGTGTTAAAAATTTAAAAAATTGTAGTATTTATGTTGGATTATTTCCATGCAATGAATGTAGCAAAAGTATAATACAAAGTGGAATAAAAGAGATTATTTTTCTATCTGAAAAATATAAAGATACACCTTCAGACATTGCTTCTAAAAGAATGTTGGATATGGCAGGAGTTAAATATAGAAAGTTGGAAATAAAAAATAAAAAAATAATACTTTCTTTTGATGAAGAAGAATTTGAACAATTATAAAATAAAAATAAAAAACAGTTGACATAAATTGCTGAAAGTGGTATTATACTTCTTGTCCGCAAGAGATGCGAACGAAGGACATTAACAATAGAATAGAGAAATTTAACAAGATAAGCAAGCAAACCTTAAATGGTGTAATAAAGAAACAAAATGGTAAGAAATTGACCTAGTCAATTAACGGATAAAATTTGAATGAAGAGTTTGATCCTGGCTCAG
>NZ_WJWY01000030.1 GCF_010367435.1 Fusobacterium sp. IOR10 | reverse complement strand
GAATTTTAATTTATAGCAATTTAACAAAAATAAAAATTCCTTCAGCATAAAGCTGAAGGAACAAAAACATTATTTATTTTTTTATTTTTCTCCACCAACACCAGTTGACAAAGAACCTTTTTTATTTGCTTTTTATTTTAAAATTTCTGACAATTTTTCTTTTAAGAGTTTTATTGCTAATGCTCTATGACTTATCTCATTTTTTTTATCTGGCATTTCTGCTGTTGTTTTTTTATACTTAGGTATATAAAAATATGGATCATATCCAAAACCTTCTTTACCTCTTGGTTCATCTATAATCTCTCCAAACATTTCCCCTTTAAAACTATAAGTTTCACCTGTTGGTTTAGCTAATGTTATAACGCATACAAATTTAGCTTTTCTATTTTCAATACCCTTTAAATCTTGTATTAATTTTTTATTATTTTCTTCATCTGTAGCATGTTCACCAGAATATCTAGCAGAATAAATTCCAGGTTTTCCATCCAATGCCTTTACACAAAGTCCAGAATCATCTGCAATTGTTATCATATTGGTAAATTTTGCTATTTCTAGAGCCTTTTTTTTAGAATTTTCTTCAAAGGTATTTCCATCCTCTATTACATCTGGAATTTCTATTCCATCTTTTATTGATAACACATCAATATTTTTAATATTTAATATCTTTTTTATTTCTTTAATTTTATTTTTATTTCCCGTAGCTAACAATATTTTCATATGTTCCTCCTACTCAAATGTAGAAAACTCATCATTTAATGTCTGAGTTTGAATTTCAAATAGTTCCTTTAAACCTATTTCAGCTAAATCTAAAAGTTCATTTAATTCTTTTCTAGAGTAAGTTGCTTCTTCCCCTGTTCCTTGTACCTCTATAAATTCACCCTTATCATTCATAACAACATTCATATCAACTTCTGCTGAAGAATCTTCTGTATATTTTAAATCTAACATTGGTATACCACTTACTATCCCAACACTTATTGCAGCTACTTGTGATTTTAAGGGATTTACTTTTATTTTTCCTAATTTCATCATTCTTTCTATTGCCATTGCCAATGCAATATATCCACCAGTTATAGAAGCTGTTCTTGTTCCACCATCAGCTTGAATAACATCGCAATCTATTGTTATTGTTCTTTCACCAATTTTATCTAAATCTATACATGCTCTCAAAGATCTTCCAATCAATCTTTGAATTTCCATTGTTCTTCCAGTAAGTTTTCCCCTAGCTGACTCTCTATTATTTCTTTCTCCAGTAGCTCTAGGTAACATTGAATATTCTGCAGTTATCCATCCTTTTCCTTGATTTCTTAAGAAAGGTGGTACTCTATCTGATATAGATGCTGTACAAATTACTTTTGTATTTCCAAATGAAATTAAAACTGATCCTTCAGCATGTATTGTATAATTTCTTATTACATTAACTTTTCTTGTATTATCAACTTCTCTTCCATCATCTCTAACTATTTTTTTCATTTGTTTTTCTCCCTTTAAATTGTATGTTATATAATTTTGTGTATGCTCCATTTTTAGATAATAATTCTTCATGTTTTCCTATTTCTACTATTTTTCCTTTATTCATAACAATTATTTTATCTGAAGAAATAATTGTTGAAAGTCTATGAGCAATTACAAAAGTAGTTCTTCCTATCATTAATTTATCTAAAGCCTCTTGAACTAATTTTTCTGATTCTGTATCCAACGCTGAAGTGGCTTCATCTAATATCATTATAGAAGGATTTTGTATTAAAGCTCTTGCTATTGCAATCCTTTGTTTCTGTCCACCAGAAAGTAATACTCCCCGTTCTCCAACTTCAGTTTCAAAGCCTTTTTCCAAATCACAAATAAATTCATAAGCATTTGCCATTTTAGCTGCCTCTTCTATTTTATCTTGTCCTATATCTTCTTTCCCAAAAGCAATATTTTCCCCAATTGTTCCACTAAATAAAAATGTATCTTGAGGAACCATTCCTATATGAGATCTATATTGTTTTAAAGAATAGTCTTTCACATCTACACCATTAATTTTAATGCTCCCTGAATCTATATCATAGAACCTAGGAATCATATTAACTAATGTTGTTTTTCCACTTCCACTACTTCCTACAAAAGCCACTACTTGACCTTTTTCAACATCAAAAGATATATCCTTTAACACTCTTATTTCATTCCCAGGATATGTAAAATTAACATTTTCAAAAGCTATTTTATCAACATCTCCAGTGAAAGTTTTTGGATTTTTAGAATAAGAGTCAACTTCTGTACTCTCATTAAATATTTCCATTACCCTATCCCCTGATGGTAATATTTCATATAACTCACTATTTCTTTTAACTAATCTTTTTAAAGGTTGTTGCATAAGTCCTATTGCAGTTATAAAAGATACTAATTCCCCTGGTGTAAAACTTTTAGTGTAAACAATTGAATAACCACCGTAAGCAGCAACAATTAATATCATTATTGTTGCTAGTAATTCATTTAATGGAGAAATTTTAGCTTTAATTTTTTTTGCCCTATAAATTCTATCCATTTCCCCTTGTGTTACATCTTTATATTTATCAACAATTTCTTCTATTTTATTAAATCCTTTTATCACTTGTATACCAGCTAAGGATTCTTGCATAAACGCTGTAGCATCTCCAATTGTATCTTGTCTTCTTCTTCCTGATTTTCTTAATTTTTTAGTATACTTTTTTATAACAGATATCATTGCTGGAACAATTGTAATTGATATTGTTGCTAACCAGAAATCAACTTGAAACATTCTCACTAAAAATGCTAGTACTGTTATACCTTCCCTTAGCATGTCAAACATTAAAAATCCAATTCTACCTAAACTAGAGGAATCCCCTGAAAGTCTTGCCATTATATCCCCTAATTTATTTTTATTAAAATAAGATATAGGTAGATGTTCTAGATACTGGAATATATCTATTTTTATATCTCTTCTTATTTTTTCTGTTAAATAAGTGGAAGTAATTTCAGCATAATAGGCAGAAATTAATTTGAAAATTGTTGTAACAAAAATTGCTACTCCAACAATTAGCATCATTTTTCCATTTTTTGATATTAAAACATCATCTATTAAATATTTTGAAAGCCAAGCTGGTGCTGTTCCTAAAGCTGATGATACAATGGACAATAAAACTGTTATTGTTAACCATTTTTTATATTTTAAGCTATATTTCAAGAATCCTGCTAAAGAATCACTTTTATACACCTTCTCTATCTTTTCTTTAATCATTAATTTTCCCTTTCAATATGTAATTACCATAACTTTCAACTATATTTTTCCCAGATAGTTTTTTTCTTACTTCTTTTAATTTTTCATAATATTTTTCTTTATTGTTTTCAATAATATCCATATATTTTAAAACTTCTTCTTTATTACATCTCTCTTGAAGTAACTCAGGATAAACTTCTTCATTTAAAGCAATATTTGGAAGGGAAACTAGGCCTACTTTTAAAATTTTTCTTGCAATAAATGCATTTAGCCATCCAACTTTGTATAATACAATTGTTGGTATTCCCATAATTGAAAGTTCTAATGTTACTGTTCCAGAAGCTGCAATTGCTAGCTTAGACTTCTTCACATTATCTTCTAAACTATTATATTCTAATGTTAAATTTTCATAATCATCTAATTTATCTTCTATCCATGTTAAAACTTTTTTATCTGAAAGTTTTAATATGAAATTTTCTTCTTTCTTTTCTTCAACTATTTTCAACATAATTGGTAATAAACTTTGTATTTCTTGCTTTCTACTTCCTGGAAGAAGTAATATACTTTCTCCTCTTTCTTTTACATATGAATACTCTTCAGAAAAAGGATTTCCGTAATAAATAACTTCTACTCCATGAGCCTTATAAAAATCAACTTCCCATGGAAATATTACTAAAATATGGTCAGCTAATTTTAAAGTTTTTATACGACCTTCTCCCCAAATCCAAAGCTTAGGAGGAATATAGTAAAAAACTTCCACATTGGGAACCTCTCTTTTTAAAAGTTTCAAAAGTTCTAAATTAAAACCTCCATAGTCAACTAATATAACTTTTTCTATTTTATTATCTATAATAAATCTTAAGTATTCATTAGCTCTTTTTTTTAAAAGCTTATATTTTTTTAAAGCCTCTACAAAACCCATAATAGCTAAATCCTTAATATCATATAAAATATTAACTCCTAGTTTTTTACTATGTTCTCCAGCCACTCCATAAAATTCTATACTATTATCTAATTTCAATATACTTTCAACTAAATAAGAAAGGTGTAAATCTCCTGACACCTCCCCAGTAGACACAAATATTTTCATAATTTTCCCCTTAAGATTTTATTCCTATAATAAATATATTATTTTCATTGGCTAATTTTATAGATTCTTTACTATCTATAAATATCATCTTTCCTGATTCTCCAACAATTCCCTTAGCTTTTATCTTTATCAATGTCTTTATTGTATCAATACCAACTGTTGGAATATCAACTCTCATATCCTGTTGAGGTCTTGCCATTTTTACAACTATACAGTCTTCTCCTCCTAAATATCCACCTCTTAGTATGGCCTTGTCTGTTCCTTCTATTCCTTCTAAAGCTATCACAGATGAATCTTTACATACTACAGTTTGTCCAGCATCCACTTCACTTAATTTTTTAGCTGCTTCTATTCCTATTTTTATTGTTTTAAAATCTTCAGCACTAGGTCTTGTTTCAGTGTATATTTTCTTTTGAAAAAGAATTTCTTTCAAAAGATAGTTTTGAGGCAAAACTTTTATCTTATTTAATTTAAAAAAGCTTATAACGCCAAAAAGGAGAGTCTCATCTTTCCTATCTGGAAGACTCTCTATAATAGCTTGACCATATTTATCTAACTTCATATCTTTAAATATTATCTCTTTTTCTATTTTACCTAAAAATATAATTTTAGATATATTATTTTTTATAAAATATTTTGTAATTTCACCAACTTGACCTATATTAAATCTCATGAAATTTTTATGTGTCTTTATCTCTTCCTCTATGCTTTCAAACAAACCTATTGGAAAAAATTCTATATCTTTATTTATATTTCTTATTTCATTCATAAAGCGAATAGGTAATTTTCCATCTCCAACTATTACACCTATTTTTTCCATTATTTAGCTATCCCCCGATTACTACTCTTTATAAAATCTACTAATTTATCAATGGATTCATTCCCTTTATAATTTTCTTCTAGTTCAGCTAAAGCTTCCTTTAGAGGAAGTTTTTTTCTAAAAATAATTCTATATGCTCTTTTTAATATTCTAAGATCATCATCTGTAAAACCTCTTCTTCTCAATCCTACACTATTTAAGCCTACAGGAACAGCTTTATTTCCATCAGCTAATATAAATGGACATATATCTTGAGTTACTGCAGAAGCGCCACCAATCATTGCATGATCTCCAATTTTACAAAATTGATGTACTGGGGTTAATCCTCCAACGATCACCCAATTTCCTATTACAACATGTCCAGCAAGAGTAGCATTGTTAGAAAATATACAATTATCTCCAACAATAACATCATGAGCAACATGAACATAAGCCATCAATAAATTATTATTCCCTATCCTTGTTTCCCATCTATCGTCAGTTCCCCTATGAATAGTCACAAATTCTCTAATAGTGTTATTATTTCCTATTATAGTTTTTGTAGGTTCCCCTTTATATTTTAAATCTTGAGATGCTTTTCCTATTGAAACAAATGAATAAATAGTATTGTTTTCTCCTATTTCTGTAATTCCTTCAATAACAGTATGAGATTGAATAGTTGTCCCTGATCCAATCTTGACGTTTCCCCCAATAATGCAAAAAGGCCCTATTTTAACATTATCCTCTATTAAAGCTCCCTCTTCAACTATAGAAGTACTATGTATTTCAACCACTTTATTCCCCCTAACATATTATTTTTCTACAATTGAAAATGTAAACTTTGCTTGAGTTACAATTTTCCCATCAACCTTAACTACGCCCTCTGCCTTAATTATATTTCTTCTTTGTTTTAATATTTTAGCTTCATATATCATTTGATCCCCTGGTCTTACAGGAGCTTTGAATTTAACTGATTCAAAAGCTGCAAAATATGGCACCATATTTTTTCCTTCTTCACCATATTGTTCAAAGACTAAAACTCCTAAAGCTTGAGCTAACCCTTCTACAATCATAACTCCAGGTACTATTGGATGTCCTGGAAAATGTCCCCCAAAAAATGCTTCATTTATTGTTACATTTTTCAAACCTACAACTGTTTTTTCTTCTAAATTAACTTCTAATATTCTATCCACTAATAAAAACGGATATCTATGTGGTATTCTCTTCATTATTTCAATGGTGTTCAACATAATTTTATATCTCCTTTTAAATATTCTATCAATATATTATATCAAATTTTTATATTTTTTGTATATTTTTTTATTTTTATATATTTTTTATTAAATTGGCAAATTCTATATCAAGAGCGTGACCTGATTTTATAGCTATAATATGACCTTTTATAGCCTTATTTAAAACTTTAAAATCTCCAATTAAATCTAATATTTTATGCCTCACAAACTCATCTTTATATCTAAGACCATTTGGATTTAGAACTCCATCTTTTTTTATTACAATAGCATTTTCCAAAGTTCCCCCTAAGGCCAAATTATTTTTTTTCAAATATTCAATTTCATAATCAAAACCAAAGGTTCTAGCATTGGATATATCATTTTTGTAGTTTTCTAATGTTATATCTAACTCTAACATTTGACACTTTAAAAATGTGTGATCAAATTTTATAGTATATGTTACCTTATATCCATCGTAAGGTAACGCAACAATATGTTTATCTCCCTTTGTTAAAAAAATAGGCTCTTTTATTACTAATTCTTCCACTTCTTCTTCTAAAATTTTAATTCCAGCTTTTTCTATTTCTTCAACAAAAATTCTTGCACTACCATCACAAATTGGCAATTCATTTTCACATAGTTCAACTATTAAATCTGTTATCCCTAAAACATAAAGAGCTGATAAAAAATGTTCAATTGTATATACTTCTGCTCCAAACTCATTTTTTAAATTAGTACCACGTGTTAAATCAAATGTATTTTTTAAATCTAATTTAATTTCGTTTTTACCTTCTTCTAGGTCCACTCTTTTAAAAACAATTCCTCCTTCATTTGAAGGTATTAAATGTAGTTTAATGTTTTTCCCCTTATGAAGACCTATTCCTTCATAAAAAATTTCTTTTTCTATTGTTTTTTTTCTCATGAAATTCTCCTATCTATTCTTTTGTTAAAAATTTTCCTGCAAGTACCATTGCTATATCTTTTTTTCCTGTTACAAACTGTACTGTTACTTTTTTCTCACTTACATTAATAACTTTTCCTAAACCAAACTTATTATGTGTAACTTTATCCCCTGTTTTATAAGGTAAGTTCTTTATCATTTTTATATTAGCTTTAAGTTCCTCTATATCATCTACAGTATTTCTTGTATTTATTTTTCTTTTAGCATATCTTTCTAATATTTTTTCAGCAATATCTTTTTCAGCTTGTTTTTTTCTGTATTCCAATTGAGGATTTTTTTCTTTTATTATAAGAGAAGGGGAAACTTCTTCTATAAATCTAGAAGGAGATCTATACTCTTCACGTCCATAAATATATCTACTCACTGAATAACTCATGAATAATTTTTCTTCAGCTCTTGTTATAGCAACATAACAAACTCTTCTTTCTTCTTCTAAAACATCTTCATCAACTAATACTTTCCCAGCATTTGGAAATAATTCATCTTCCATTCCAACTAAAAATACAACAGGGAACTCTAATCCTTTTGCATTATGTATAGTCATTAGCTTTATATATTCTCTCTCTTCTTCAAGCTCATCAGTTGCACTAACTAATGAAACATTTTCTAAGTATTCTCTTAAAGTTAAATTATCTACTATTTTTTCCAACTCAACTATTGAATTTTTAAGTTCATCTATATTTTCTAATCTTGACTCAACATTATCGTTTAGTGAATTTAAATAATCTTTATAACGAATTTTAGATATTAATTTATCAAATATTTCAGAAACTGATAACTCTAGAGAAGCTTGAATAAGTTCTTCTATAACAGAGTAAAATTCTTTCAATTTTTCCAATGTTGACTTTCCAATTCCTTGTACTTTTTCAATTTCTCCTAAAGTTTCATAAAAATTTAAGCCATTTTCTTCACCATATAAATTTATTTTTTCTAATGTTTTACTTCCTATTTTTCTCTTTGGAACATTAATTATTCTATTTAAATTGATTCCATCTTTTTGATTATTTATTACAGATAAATATGCTAATATATCTTTTACTTCCATTCTTTGATAGAATTGCATTCCACCAAAGATTTTATAAGGTATTCCATATCTTAAAAAACCTTCTTCAAATAATCTTGATTGAGCATTTGTTCTATAAAGAATAGTGAAATCACTATATTTCTTACCTTGAGATTTCATTCCGACTATTTTTTCAATTACATAGTTAACTTCTTCCCTTGCTGTTATACAAGGTTTAACTAAAATTTTATCTCCTTCATTTTTATTTGTCCATAAATTTTTATCTCTTGAAGTTTTATTGTTTTTTATAACTGAATTAGCTGCTTCTAATATTACTTTTGTTGATCTATAATTTTCTTCTAGTTTTATAACAGTTGCATCTGGATAATCTTTTTCAAAATCTAAAATGTTTCTGATATTTGCCCCTCTAAATCCGTAAATACTTTGATTTTCATCACCAACTACACAAATATTTTTATATTTACTAGCTATTTTATTTATAATATTATACTGAATGTTGTTTGTATCTTGGTATTCATCAACCATTATATATCTATATTTTTCTTGAACTTTATTTAAAATTTCTTCATTTTCTAATAATTTATATGTATTAACTAATATATCTGAAAAATCCATCCCATTATTTGCTTTAAGTTCTATATTATATCTTTTGTATACTTCACTTATAATATTTGCATTTGGTTCAAATTTATGATTTTCTGCATATTCCTTTGGATCTATACCATTTTCCTTTAATTTTGAAATTCTAGATACTACTTTTCCTTCTGTTAGTTCATTATCCTTTACAACTAATTGTTTAAGTATTGCTTTTACTATTTTTTTCTGATCATCCATATCATATATTGTAAAATTAGCATCATAATCAATAACTTTAGAATATATTCTTAAAAGTTTCAATCCAAAGGAATGAAACGTTGAAATCATTACTTTTTTACCATCTTCCCCTGCTAGATTCTCTACTCTTTCTTTCATTTCTTTTGCTGCTTTATTTGTAAAAGTTACAGCTAAAATAGAATAAGGGGACATCCCTAATTCCATTATCATATGTGCTATTCTGTATGTTATAGTCCTTGTTTTCCCAGAACCAGCTCCTGCTAAAATCAATAAAGGACCATCTATTTTAGCTCCCGCTATTTGTTGTTGTTCATTTAACTTTGATAATATATTTTTCATTTAACTCTCCTCACATTAATCTATCAAACAATCTATATGTATCATTACATCCTTAACCTCTTCAAAATCTATTGCTATTGATTCACTTAAACTATCTGTAAGACTATGGGCCTCATAGACAGTCATATTTTTATCTAATCTTATATGCATACTTAAAAATATTTTATCTCCGTATCTTCTCATATATATATCATGAACATTTTTTATATTAGTATTTTTATAAATGTATTCTTCTATTTTTTTTATAAATGTATCATCTTGCTTATCTAAAATAGAATTTGAAGTTTCTAATATAGTTATTACCCCTTCTTTGAATATTAGTATTGAGACTAATATAGTTAATAAAACATCAAATATATCTGAAATATAGTATGATAGCAATATTCCTATTATAACACTAAAAGATGATATTGAATCACTTTTACTATCCCTTGCATCAGCAATTAAAGCAATATTATTTGTTTCTTTACCAACCTTTAGTTTATTTAAATACATCATGTATTTTATAACAACTGATATTCCTGCAATCCAAATAATGTTAAGATTTATTTGGTAATTAATCTGTTTTTTCAATAAATTTACTAGGGCATTTCTAGCAATTTCAAAGGAAGTTAAAATTATTATAACTCCCATAACAGTCCCTATAACACTTTCTATCTTTTCATGTCCATAAGGATGTTCTTCATCTCCTGGAATATTACTGAAGTATATTCCTAAAAGGATACCAAATGAAGTAAATACATCTGACAAAGAATTTATACCATCTGCAACCAATGCTCTTGAATGTCCATAAATTCCACCAAATATTTTTATAACTGCTAAAAAAATATTTAAAAAAACCGATTTTATAGCTACTTTTTCCCCATCTTTTTTCCTTTTTCTCGCTTTTTTTATATCTAGGCTTAATTTATTTCTATTTATTTTCCTAAAATTAGCTTTTTTTAAAAAATTTTCTATATCATTATTTTCATACTCTATATTCTCTTTTTTTTTCTTTATTCCATGCTCTATAAAAAAAATTAACAGTTTCATACCACAAGATTTATATCTTTCGCTTTTTTTTATAAAAATCTTTTCTAAAATATATTTCTTAGGAAATACTCTAGCTACAATATATCCTATATCTTCATTATTTTCACTTAATACAATATATAATGAATCATCTATTATTGGAATATCTCCATCTAATTTCCTATATTTTTCTTCATCCTTTCTTATTTCTCTTACATCTAATATTTTATACATTCTAACTACCATCCTTGTAGTTTTAAATTAAACACTTATAAAAAAAAAGAGAGTTAGCTCTCTCCTTAGATATATCTATAAAATAATAGTGCCATGAGTAAAAACACTTCGAATTTGCACCCACAACTATATCTTAGTGCTGCTTCCTCTCGAATCTGACACGGTTCAATACGACTATGCCGCAAACCTCCATCATTCCTACTCATGACTGAATAATTATAACATATCTAATTTTTTTCGTCAATAACATTCTTTTTTACAAAATTAATAAATTTTCTAAAATCTATTTTTGAGCCTTCAGAACTATTCATTTTAACATTAATATTTTCATCAAATAGTTTAGCTTGTATTTCTATTTTATCAATTTCAATAATCCATTTATCTGAATTTTTTTCTCCAGTTGAAATTATTTGATTATCTGACGTTTTGTTTTCCAATTTAGACTGTACTTTCTCAGAAGTTAATTCTCCTAAATTTAACAGTGTCTCCATCTTGTCCTCAGCAAATTCTAATCCTTGTACATTTATATCTTTTATTTCTATTCTTTTACTTAAAATATCTGAAAAATTTAATTTAACATCCATTTTTTCAATTGATGAAATATCTTCTATTTCTATTTTTTTTAGTTCTAGAAAATTTTTGAAAATTGAATAATCCACCCCATAAATCTTCACATTGGCACCTAACTCTTTTGTCATTTCTTTTTCTATTCTGCTTTTTATAATAGTATCTTTCAATCCAAATATTGCAATTAAAAAAACTAAAAAAAAGACACCAACCATATTAAATATTTTTTTCATAACAATACCTCCAAATAAAAGTTCACAATAATTTAATATCTATTTCCTAAGCTAATTATACCATATTTTCTTTAACCTCGCATGAAAAGAAATAAAATTGAATTTTATTGCTTTTTATGCTAGAATTCTATGTACATTAATAAAAATAAGGAAGTGGTTAAAATGGTTGAAAAGAAATATATAGCACCTAATGCAATTACTGCTGCTAATATGCTTCTTGGTTATCTTAGTATTATATCCTCAATAAAAGGAAATATTCATTATGCTATTTGGTTTATTTTTTTAGCTATGGTTTGCGACGGATTAGATGGTAAGACAGCAAGAAAATTTGATGCCTTTAGTGAATTTGGTAAAGAATTTGATTCCTTTTCAGACGCAGTATCTTTCGGAATTGCCCCTAGTATTTTAGTATATACTAAATTATCTGAAGATCCAAAATTTGCACCCTTTGTAATTCCTGTTGCTTTTATCTACGCCCTATGTGGAGTTATGAGACTAGTTAAATTTAACGTTGTAACAACTGCTTCAGATGAAAAGGATGATTTTAGCGGTATGCCAATTCCAAATGGTGCAGCAACTATTATTTCTTATCTTTTAATTTGCATACAAGC
Organism: Fusobacterium sp. IOR10; assembly: GCF_010367435.1. NCBI lineage: Bacteria > Fusobacteriati > Fusobacteriota > Fusobacteriia > Fusobacteriales > Fusobacteriaceae > Fusobacterium > Fusobacterium sp. IOR10. Next base: position 7,106 of record NZ_WJWY01000030.1, on the reverse strand, counting down.
TGAAAAATTTGGATATAATTTGTTTAGTATTGAAATTTTTATGGGTATAACTGTTATTTCAGCAGCTTTAATGGTTTCAACAATACCATTTCTTACTCCAGATAAAGTATTTAATTTTGTTCCAAAGAAATTTATGACTATATTTATAATCTTAATTTTCTTAACTTTAAAATATAGTATGTTTTTAGTTTCTTTTTACTATATTATTTATAATTTATTACAATATCATAGTTATAGAAAAGAAATGAAATTTACAAGCTCATTTGATGATTAAAAAAAAAGGATGAATTCATCCTTTTTTTTAATTTAATTCTTTTAAGAATCTGTCTATCCCAGATTCCCATGTTGGAATTTTTCTATTAAGAACCTTCTCTATCTTTTCACTTGATAATTTTGTATATTTAGCTCTTTTGGCTTTCAATTTAAAATCACTTGTTTTTGCTCTTTTTAATTCTCCAATCCAACCTATTTTTTTCAAAATATAATTTGCTTGATCATACTTAGAAGCTTCTCCTGAATTTGAAAAATGATATAATCCATATTTTTTTGTTTTTATAAGTTCCCATGTGAATTCAGCCAAATCTTTAGAATAGGTAGGTGAAGAAATTTGATCATCAACTATAGCCAATTTGTTCTTTCCTTTACTCCAATTAATAACCTGCTTATTAAAGTTGTTATTTCCAATTCCAAAAACCCAAGATGTTCTCACAACAAAAACTTTCTCATAAAGGTTTAAAACATTTTTTTCCCCTTGAAACTTTGTACTACCATACACTGAAAGAGGGTTAGGAAGGTCTTTTTCTGTATATGGTAACCCTTTCTCTCCATCAAATACAAAATCAGTTGAATAGGTTATAAACTCTGCTCCTATCTTCTTTGCTATTTTAGCCAAAAACTCTGGAGATTTTGTATTTAACTTTTCACATATTTTATACTCTTCCTCTGCTTGATCTACATTATTATATGCTGCGCAGTTAATTATTAAATCTATATTTTTTCCATCTACAAATTTTTCTATATCCTCTTCGTTAGTTATATCTAATTCCCTCACATCTGTTCCTATATACTTTATTTTTTGTGAATCTAATAATTTTTTAAAATCATTTCCTAACTGTCCATTAGCACCTGTTATCAATATCATTTTTTCTCCTTTTTATATTCATAATCTATACATTTAATATATTCTATTTACGTACATTTTTCAATATTTTTTTTATTTTTTTTCAACAGAATCATTAAGCCTATTATTGCACCAAAAATAGCTTATTTGAAATAATTCATTACATGTGATATAATGAAAAAGTATTTTTTTATATATAATATTATTTACTATGATTTATTTACGGAGGTATTATGAGTAAGCTTTTAAAGAAAACCGCTGAGGAAAAATTATTTAGTCGTAATTTTACTGGCTTTGGAATGGATTTAAATCCAATCGTTTCGATTGGTACTGGAATTATAATATTGGGATTTTCTCTATTTGCTTTTTTAGATTTAGATAGAGCTAATAGAATTTTCAATCTTATAAACGATTATATTGTTCAACATTTAGACTGGTTATTTATTATGACTAGTAATATTTTTATATTAGTTTGTCTTATTTTTGCTTTTTCAAAATTAGGAAAGGTTAGAATTGGAGGAGTTAATGCAAAACCTGAATTTAGTAATTTTGCTTGGTATTCTATGTTAATTTCTGCTGGAATGGGAATTGGACTTATGTTCTGGTCAGTTGGTGAACCTCTATATCATCAACAAGTTACTCCACCTATTTATTCTAGTTCAAATTCTCTAACACAAGCTCTTGCAACTACATTTTTTCATTGGGGAATACACCCATGGGGAATATATGCTTTAATTTCTCTAGCATTGGCATTTTTTGCATATAACAAAAAATTACCTTTATCCTTAAGATCTGTCTTTTATCCTCTTTTAAAAAATAAGATATTTGGATTCTGGGGAGATTTAATAGATATTTTAGCTGTAGTTTCTTGTTTGTTTGGATTAGCTACTTCACTAGGATTGGGAGTGCAACAAATTAACAGTGGACTTAACTATGTTTTTGGAGTTGAAGTTTCTGTATTTGTTCAAGTTATTTTAATAGTTATTATAACTGCCATTGCAACAATGAGTGTTGTTTCTGGAGTTGAAAAAGGAGTTAAATTCCTTTCTCAATTAAATATTATTTTTGCTGGAATTTTAATGGGAATCATTTTTCTATTGGGTCCTACAGGATTAATTGTTAGAACTTTTAGTAATTCCCTTGGTCTTTACTTAAATGATTTTCTAACAACTACATTCTTTATAGATTCTTCAAATAGTACTTGGCAAGGATCTTGGACTGTATTCTATTTAGCATGGTGGATTTCTTGGTCACCATTTGTTGGAATGTTTATAGCTAAAATTTCAAAGGGTAGAACTATTAGAGAATTTGTTTTAGCAGTAATGATTGTCCCATCTTTACTTTCTTTTTTATGGTTAAGTGTTTTTGGAGTTACTGCTTTTCACATAAATCAAATTACCCAAGGTCAACTATTCAATGTTGTTCAAAGTGATGTTTCTGTTGCACTTTTTGAAATGATTAGACATTTGAATATTCCTTTATTTCAAGGAGTTATTAGAATTTTCTTATCTGTATTTAGTACTATTTTAATAATTTCTTTCTTTGTTACATCAAGTGATTCTGGTTCTCTTGTTGTTGACCAAATTACATCAGGAGGAAAATTAGATTCTCCAGTTCCACAAAGGGTATTTTGGGCATCTATGGAAGGATTAACTGCTATAATTTTACTTATGATTGGTGGAGAAAAAGCTCTAAAAGCTCTTCAAACAGCTGTTATAACAACTGGATTACCATTTGCTATAATTTTACTTCTTGTTGCCTTTGTACTTATAGAAAGTTTAAGACAAGCTTATAAAACACAAGAATTTAAAAAGGCTACTACAAGATTTGAAACTTTAATGGATAAATATATTGATATTGAAAATGATATTGATAAGAAGACTTTAGAAGATCTTGGAGGAATTGTTATAACTCACAAAAGAAAAATTAAAGATAAAATTAAAAAAAATAAAAAATAAACTTAAAAATTTTCAAATTTTGTGGTATAATATCTCGTATTAAATTTTTGGAGATTCAAAATAGAATAGTGTAATTAAAAATCAGGTGTTTTTTTTTTCACCTGATTTATTTTTTGTAAAAATAAAAAGTTTAATTTTATTGGAGGTAATAAATGGAAAGTATCAGCAAAGAAACCAAATTTATTTTTGTTACTGGAGGTGTTGTTTCTTCACTTGGAAAAGGAATTACAGCAGCTTCACTTGGAAGATTATTAAAAGAAAGGGGATATAAAGTTGTCCTTCAAAAATTTGATCCCTATTTAAATGTCGATCCTGGAACTATGAATCCATATGAACATGGAGAAGTTTTTGTAACTGAAGATGGAGCTGAAACAGATTTGGATTTAGGTCACTACGAAAGATTTATCGATAGAAATCTTTCTAAAAGTAGTAATATAACTAGTGGTAAAATTTATCAATCAGTAATCACTAAAGAAAGAGAAGGTCAATATCTTGGAAAAACTGTTCAAGTTATTCCTCATATTACAAATGAAATAAAATCTAAAATTATTGCAGTTACTAAAGAAATTGAAGCTGATATAGTTATTACTGAAATAGGGGGAACTGTTGGAGATATTGAATCTACTCCTTTTTTAGAAGCAATTAGACAATTTAAATATGATATTGGGGAACATAATGCAATATATATACATGTAACTTTACTACCTTATTTAAAAGCTGCTAAAGAATTAAAGTCAAAACCTTCTCAACACTCAGTAAAACTTCTTATGAGTTTAGGAATAAGACCAGACATATTAGTTTGTAGAACAGAGCATCCTATTAATAATAGCATCAAAGAAAAATTATCAATGTTTTGTAACATTGAAAAAGATGCTGTTATAGAAGCTGCTGATGCTGAAACTATTTACGAGCTTCCTTTAATTATGGAAAAAGAAGGATTAGCTAGAATCGTTTGTAAAAAATTAAATTTAGAAGAAAGACCTTTTGATTTAAGTAACTGGGAAAAAATTGTTTATAACATAAAAAATCCTAAGGAAAAAATTAAAGTTGCTGTTGTTGGTAAATATGTTAAATTAAAAGATGCTTACCTAAGTGTTACAGAATCTATTGAACACGCTGCTTTTTCTCAAGGATTAAGTGCTGAAATAAGTTATCTTCAATCTGAAAATTTAGATTTAGAGAAATTAAAGAACTTTGATGGAATTTTAGTTCCTGGTGGATTTGGAGATAGGGGAATTCTTGGAAAAATACAAGCTGTTAATTTTGCTAGAGTAAATAAGATTCCTTTCCTTGGAATTTGTCTTGGAATGCAACTTGCTGTTATTGAATATGCTAGAAATGTTTTGGGATATAAAGATGCTGATTCAACTGAATTTAACCCAAATACAGCTTACCCTGTTATTGATATCTTAGAAAGTCAAAAAAGCATTGAAAATATGGGTGGAACTATGAGACTTGGAGCATATCCTTGTGTATTAAAAGAAAATAGTTTAGCTAAAGAATTATATGGAAAAATAGAAATTTCAGAAAGACATAGACATAGATATGAATTTAACAATGATTTTAAAGAAGTAATAGAAAAATCTGGTTTAAGAATATCTGGAACTTCTCCTAATGGTGTTTTAACTGAAATAGTTGAATTATCTAGAGAAGAACATCCTTTCTTTATAGCAGGACAATTCCATCCAGAATTTAAAACTAGACCAAATAATCCTCATCCTCTATTTTTAGGATTCATAAAAGCCATTTATAATAAAACAAATAATTTATAATTTGAATAATTTGAAATTATTATGTATACTATTAGCATAAACAATATTTTGGAGATAGGGCTCTCCAAACATTCGACTAATTGTTAAATGCTTGAAGCTAATACAAAACTCTATGAACATTCTCCAAATGTTTATAGAGTTTTTTTTGTTTTTAAATTTTATACTACTCTAGGAGGATTACTATGGCTACTTTATACATGATACTTGGAATTTTAACATTTACTATTACATTTTATTTTATAATAACTGAAAAATATCCTAAATCATTGGTAACGATTATTGGAGCTTCTTTTATGATTATTATAAATATTTTAGATGAAGAAACTGCTTTAGAAACAATTGGATATAATTTGGAAGTTTTAATTTTATTAATGGGTATGATGATGATAGTTGAAATTATGTCTGAAACTGGAATTTTTCAATGGATTGCAATCAAATTAGCCCAAGTATCAAAGGGAGATCCAATTAAAATCCTTATTTTTCTTTCTTTAGTTACTGCATTTTTTTCAGCTCTTTTAGATAATGTTACAACCATTTTATTAATAGTTCCAATAACAATATTTTTAGCTAAAAAATTGCATTTAGATCCTAAACCTTTTATACTAGTACAAATATTTATGTCCAACATTGGAGGAACTGCCACTATGATTGGGGACCCTCCTAATTTGATTATTGCATCTCTTTCAGATAAAAATTTTAATGATTTTATTATAAATCTTGCCCCTATTATACTTATAAATATTTTTGTTCTTTTATTCTCAGTTAGCTTTTTTTTAAGAAAGAAATTAATTGTTTCAAGGGAATTGAGAGCTAGTATTATGGAACTTGATACATCTAGAATTATTACAGATAAAAAATTGCTTTTAAAATCTGTCACTATTTTTATTTTAGTTATTCTTGGATTTTTAACTAATTCATTTTCTCAAATAGGGCTCGCTATAATTGCAATTTTAGGTTCCACAATACTTGTACTTATTTCAAAGAAAAAACCAGAAGAAGTATTTAGTAAAATAGAATGGGATACCTTATTTTTCTTTGGAGCTTTATTTGTTTTAGTTCAAGGATTGGAAGAACTTGGAATAATTGAATATATTGGTTCTTATGTAGTAGCCTTTACTAAAGGAGATTTAAAATTAACCTCTTCTCTACTTATAATAATATCTGGACTTCTTTCACCAATAGTTGGATCCGTTCCATTAAGTCTTTCTTTTGGAAAATTAGTCTCATCAATTATACCAAATTATACTGGAAATACTGAATCATTATGGTGGGCACTTTCCCTTGGATGCTGTTTAGGAGGAAATATGACTATTGTTGGAGCTGCTGCTAATATGGTTGGAACTTCTGTTTCTAAAAAAGTTGGTATTGAAATAACCTTTAAAGAATTTTTTAAATGGGGACTTTTTATTGTTCTTCAATCAATTATTTTAAGCTTAATTTATATTTATTTGAGATATTAATTATAATTTTATCGTTCCCTTGACTTTTAAAAAATACTTTGGTACAATTATTACATAATTGAAATTATTACATTTACATAAAGTTAAGGGAGGATTCATTATGGAATTAAAAGGAAGTAAAACTGAAAAAAATTTAATGGAAGCTTTTGCTGGAGAATCTCAAGCTAGAAATAAGTATACTTACTATGCTTCTAAAGCAAAAAAAGAAGGTTACGTACAAATAGCAAATATTTTTGAAAAAACTGCTGCTAATGAAAAAGAACATGCTGAACTTTGGTTCAAACTTCTTCATGGAGGTTCTGTTCCTTGTACTGTAGAAAATCTTAGAGATGCTGCTGATGGAGAAAATTATGAATGGACTGATATGTATCATAATTTTGCTGCTACAGCTAGAGAAGAAGGTTTTGAAAAAATTGCAAGAGTTTTAGAAGGAGTTGCAAAAGTAGAAAAAGAACATGAAAAAAGATATAGAAAACTTCTTCAAAATGTAATAGATGACTCTGTTTTTTCTAAAAAAGTTGCTGTTGTTTGGGAATGTGGTAACTGTGGATATCTTCACGTTGGGGAAAGCGCACCTAATGTTTGCCCTGTTTGTGATCATCCTAAAGCTTACTTTGAACTTAGAAAAGAAAATTATTAATAAATATTATAACAATAGTAAAGAGCTGCTTATGTAGTGCACCCAAAATCTTAGACAAATAAGATGGAGGGTGCATTTCTTATGTCCAAATTAACAAATAAACAAAAAATAGAAATTTATGAAAGAAGGTTGAAAGGAGAAACAGTAAAATCTTTA
>NZ_WJWY01000029.1 GCF_010367435.1 Fusobacterium sp. IOR10 | reverse complement strand
ACATCCTTTCTTTTGGTGTCGCAACTTAATTGTAACGGATTTTTTTATTTGTCTCAATTTTTTTTTGCAAAAAATAAAGGCATTAGTATTTTTACAAATACCAACACCAAATATTATAGACCCAAAATAAAAGACTAGAGATTACTCTCTAGTCTTTTTTATGATACAATAAATACAATCATAAAGTTTTAAAGGGGGGAGTTATGTTAGGATTGTTTACAGCTATGTCATTTGAGAATTTTATATTTGTTTTAGTTATGTGTTTTATCGCTTCAGCAGTTGATGCAATAGCTGGAGGTGGTGGGTTAATAAGTTTACCAGCAATGATATCAACAGGATTACCTATTCATTTAGTTATGGGGACACATAAATTTTCTTCTGTTTGTTCTTCCATAGGTAGTAGTTTAAAATTTTTTACATCTGGTAAAACTAATTTAGAAGTTCTTAAGTATTTAATTGGATTAAATATTTGTGGAGCAGCATTTGGAGTTTTTGTATTAACTCAGATTAACGATGCATTTTTGGAACCTCTAATTATAATTCTTTTAGTATTTATGTTTTTTTATATGCTATTTAATAAAGGAATTGGTGTTGAGGATAATTATAAAGGAAAAACAAAAAAAAATATGATGCAAGGTGCTTTAATGGCAACTTTAATAGGATTTTATAATGGATTTTTTGGTCCAGGAACAGGATCTTTTTTAACTTTTGCATTTATAAAAATATATGGAATGGATTTTATAAATTCCAGTGGAAATTCTAAAATTCTTAATTTAACTGGAAATATAGCTAGTTTAGCTATGTTTATTTATTTTAAAAAGGTTAATTATCCATATGCTATAGCTATAGGAATTGTAATGTTTTTAGGAGCTCAAATTGGAGCTAAAATAGCTATAGCTAAAGGGGCTAAATTTATAAAACCATTTTTCTTAGTTATAACAGCTATAACAGCAGCAAAAATGATAATAACAAAGTTCATGTAAAATATTTGACAGACAAAGCTTCGTATATAAAAATATTATGTTGACTTTTTTTTTGACCTGTGATAGAATTCTCATAGTCAAGCTAAAGGTTAGTGAAGACTAACTTTCAGCTTGACTATTTTAAGTTTTTTAAGTGTAAAGGAGGAATTTTGATGAAATCATTAAATAATATAAAAGTAGGAGAAACAGTAACAGTTGTAAAACTTTACGGGGAAGGAGCTACAAAACGTAGAATAATGGATATGGGAATAACAAAAAATAGTGAACTTTTTATAAGAAAAGTTGCACCTTTAGGTGATCCAATACAGATTAATGTAAGAGGCTATGAACTTTCTATTAGAAAGGCAGATGCTGAATTAATAGAAGTTAGATAATATTTTTATATAGGTGGGTTAGTGTATACTAACTGGAAATTATTTTATTTTGGAGGGAAGATGGATATAAAAATAGCATTGGCAGGAAATCCCAATAGTGGAAAAACAACTATGTTTAACAATTTAACTGGTAGTAATCAATATGTAGGTAACTGGCCAGGGGTAACAGTAGAAAAAAAAGAAGGAAAGTTAAAAGGACATAAAAATGTAATAATACAGGATTTACCTGGTATTTATTCTTTATCCCCTTATACTTTAGAAGAAGTAGTTGCAAGAAATTATCTTATTAATGAAAAACCAGATGTAATAATCAATATAATTGATGGAACAAATATTGAAAGAAATTTATACTTAACTACTCAACTAATTGAACTTGGTATACCTGTTATAGTAGCATTAAATATGATTGATGTTGTTCGTAAAAATGGGGATAAGATTGATTTAAAGGAATTAGGTAAGGCTTTAGGGTGTGAGGTTGTTGAAACTTCTGCTTTAAAGGGTATAGGAGCAAAGGAAGCGGCAGAAAAAGCAATTCAGCTTGTAAAGAAAAAAAATAACAGTGAATTACCTCATGTTTTTCAAGGAAGTGTGGAGCATGCCATAGGACATATTGAAGAGTTAATAGAAGATAAAGTAGAAAAATCTAGTATTCGTTGGTTTGCTTTGAAACTTTTTGAAAGAGACGAGAAAATTATGGAATTACTAAATCTTTCAGAAGACACAGTATCTCACATAAAAGAACATATTGTTTCTTGTGAAAATGAATTAGACGATGACACAGAAAGCATAGTTACCAACCAAAGGTACTCTTATATATCAAAAGTTGTTAGCAAAAGTGTAAAGAAAAAAAACACTTCTAGATTAAGTACATCAGATAAAATTGATGCAATTATAACAAATAGATTTTTAGCATTACCTATTTTTGCCCTTGTAATGTTTATAGTTTACTACATTTCTGTAACAACTATAGGTGCAATGGCAACAGATTATACAAATGACTTTATATTTGGAGATTTAATACCTCCAGCAGTAACTAGCTTACTTGAAGGATTACGTGTTGCTCCTTGGCTTATTGGACTAATTGTAGATGGAATAATAGGTGGAGTAGGAGCTGTTCTTGGTTTTGTCCCTCAAATGATAGTTTTATTTTTATTACTTTCTTGTTTAGAAGATTGTGGATATATGGCTAGAGTTGCTTTTATAATGGATAGAATATTTAGAAAATTTGGACTTTCTGGAAAGTCATTTATTCCAATGTTAATAGGTTCTGGTTGTTCAGTTCCAGGTATAATGGCATCTCGGACAATAGAACAAGATAGGGATAGAAAAATGACAATAATGACAACATCTTTTATTCCTTGTGGAGCTAAACTTCCAATAATTGCCCTAATAGCAGGAGCATTATTTAAAGGAGCATGGTGGGTTGCACCTTCAGCTTATTTTGTAGGTGTTGCAGCTGTTGTTATATCAGGGATTATATTAAAGAAGTCAAAAATGTTTTCAGGGAATCCAGCTCCCTTTGTAATGGAATTACCATCTTATCATATGCCAACATTAAATAATATTTTGCGTAGTACAGGGGAACGTGGATGGTCTTTTGTAAAACGTGCTGGAACAGTAATATTAGTATCAGCTGTAATTTTATGGTTCTTACAAGGTTTTGGATATGTTGATGGTTCTATAATTATGGTTGAAGATAATAACTACAGCTTCTTAGCTGACATAGGTATGTTTATAGCACCAGTATTTAAACCATTAGGTTTTGGAACTTGGCAAGCTACAGTTGGAACATTTACAGGACTAATAGCAAAAGAAAATGTTGTGGGAACTTTAGGTGTTTTATATGGTTTTGCAGATGTAGCTGACAATGGAACAGAATATTGGCAAAATTTTGCAAAGGATTTCACAGTTATATCAGCATATTCTTTTATGATATTTAATTTACTTTGTGCTCCATGTTTTGCAGCAATAGGTGCAATAAAAAGAGAAATGAATAATTCAAAATGGACTTGGTTTGCAATATCATATTTAACTATATTTGCATATATAATATCTTTAATAGTTTATCAATTATCATTATTTTTAACAGGAAATAAGTTTTCATTTTTAACAGGAGTAGCTATAATTCTATTATTTGGGTTAATTTATTTATTAGTAAGTAAACCTAATGAAAATAAAGAAAAAGCAAAAAAATATTCTATTTAAATTTAAAAGTTACAACTAAAATTTCAGGAGGGAAATTATGAAAAAGATATCAATTTTATTAGCATCCTTGGCAATAGTCTCATCAGCCTATGGAAAAGAAGTTATGCCAGTGGCAGAAGTAGCACCAGCACCAATGCTAAAAGTAACCTCAGTGGGTCAGTCAATAGAAATAGACAATGACTCAAATTCTGAAGATGGAAATGTAGGTATTGTAATGTTAGGAAACTCAGTTAATTTAGCTTATGGGGATGATTGGACATTTGGATTGTTTGCAAGAAAAGAATGGAATACTGATACTGATGATGGATTTGGAAGTACAGGAAGTAGATTAGATTTATCAGCAATGAGAGCTTATGAAAATGTTAATTTAGGAGTTAGATGGAGACAAGAAAAGGAATCTGATTCTTATTTCTTACTTGGAGACTATTCTTATGGTATGCTGTCAGGATGGTTTGAGCCAGCTTATGTTAGTAGTAGTGGGAATGATGATGCAGATAGTTTCTATATAGAAGCAATGCCAGTAATTGCAACTTACGGGCCAGTTTCCATAGGATATTATATAGAAGCAAGTGATTATAGAGGAGATTCTAATAATGATGGTGTAGAAAAGGAATCTGTTCACCAAGTTAGATTAATGGCAGATTTATACTCAAATGATAAATTAGCAATTAATGGAGAATTAAGATATCAATTTGCCCATGATGCAGATATGAAAGATTCTACAGAGTGGCAAGAAAATAATAAATATGGAGTTCAAGTGGGAGCAAATTATTTATTAACAGAGGCTTTAACTATAGATGGATATTATCTGTATGAGTTTAATGAATATACTGGTCATGGTGAAAATGATGATGCAGATGATTATTATGGTGAGTTTGCAATAGGATGGACATATTCATTTTAATTTAAAATAAAATTTCTCAAATAAAAAACCTTTAAGTATTAATACTTAAAGGTTTTTTAGATTAATGTTTTTTTTCAAAAACTATTTGCATAGGAGATCCTTCAAAACCAAAGGATTCTCTTAATTTATTTTCAAGGTACCTCATATAAGAAAAATGCATTAATTCAGGATAATTACAAAATACAATAAACTTAGGTGGCGCTGTGGCAATTTGAGTAGCATAGTTTATTTTAGTAACTCTTCCTTTTCTTGTTGGAGGTGGATTCATAATAACAGCTTCATTAACAATTGTATTAAGAAGACCTGTTGAAATCATTTTAGTATATTCTTTATAAATTTGATCAGATATTCCAAATAAATTAATAGTTCGTTGACCTGTTAATGCTGAAATAAATTCAATAGGTGCGTAAGATAAGAAAGGAAGTTCAGCTAATAAATCTTCTTGCTTTTCCTTCATAGTATACTTATCTTTTTTTATTAAATCCCATTTGTTAAAAACAATAACAATTGGTTTCTTTTCTTCATAGGCTATACCAGCAATTCTCTTATCTTGCTCAGTAAGTCCTTGGCTACCATCAAAAATAAGGAAACAAATATCAGCTCTTTTTATGGCTTTTAAAGCTTTTAAAACAGAGTAGTATTCTAAATCTTCGTCAACTTTTGATTTTCTTCTAATTCCAGCAGTATCAATTAGTACATATTTATTGTCGTTAAATTCAACAACAGTATCAATAGCATCCCTTGTAGTTCCAGCAATATCAGTAACAATAGTTCTGTTTTTACCACAAAGTTTGTTTACAAGGGAAGATTTACCTGCGTTAGGTTTACCAATTATTGCAATTTTTAAACCTTCTTCCTCTTCAGGGAAATCTATTTGCTCAAAAGAGTTAATTACTAAATCTAACATATCACCAAGATTTGATTTATGTTCAGCAGAAATACCAATTACATCTTCAAATCCTAGGGCCCAAAAATCAATAAGATCATCTTGTTGAGATAAATAGTTATCTATTTTATTAACACAAACAATAACAGGTTTGCTTTTCTTTCTTAAATAGTAAGCAACCTCTTCATCAAGGGCAGTAAGCCCAGCTTTTCCATCAACAATAAACATTATAACATCAGCTTCGTTTAAAGCAACTTCAGCTTGTTCTTTTATTTTTGTCATCATAAATTCATTACTTCTTGGTTCTAGTCCCCCAGTATCAACTAAAACAAATTCTTTTCCATTCCATTCAGTGTCTCTATAAAGTCTATCTCTAGTAACACCTGGTTGGTCATCAACAATGGCAGCTCTTTGTCCTACTAATTTATTAAATAGGGTAGATTTACCAACGTTGGGTCTACCAACAATAGCAACGATAGGTTTCATTTTGCCTCCTCTATATCTTTTATTAAATTATTTAAATTTCTTTTTTGGATTAATTCTTTTTTTATTTACATTTACTTTTTGTTTTTCTGTTTTTGAGTATTTATATTGAGTGTTAGGTATGATAATTTTCTTCTGTTTCTCCTTTTTCCCCATATCCTTTTCAATGAAGATTTTTTTCATTGTAAATGGATTAATTTCAGTATAATACATTAATGTAGAATAAGTTGATGGAGTTGGAGTGAAAATTTGAACCTGTTCTGGATTTATTTTCAATTCCTGTGATGCAAAAACTTTTAAATCTAACATATCTTTTTCATTACATCCTGGATGAGCAGCTATTAGATAATAAGTTAAAAACTGTTTTTTATCAAAAGTTTTATTAAGTTTATAGAATTTATCTTTAAATTCTTGAAGTTTATCTTTTTTAGGTTTTCCCATAAGGTCTAATATTTTATCTTCAGTATGCTCTGGTGCAATTTTCATTTGGCCAGAAACATGATGAGCAACAATTTCTTCTAAATATTTATCTCCATTTTTATTATCCCCAATAATTAAATCGTATCTAATTCCAGAGGCTACAAAAATTTTCTTTATTTTATTTATATTTCTAAGTTTTTTCAAAAGCTCAATTTGTTTTAGATGATTTGGCTTTAAAGATGGGCAAACTTCAGGATAAAGACAACGTCTATCCTTACATGCACCTAATTCCAATTTTTTTGAGCATTCCATTTAATACATATTGGCAGTTGGTCCACCTACATCAGAAATATGGCCTTTAAATTTTTTATCCTCTGTTATAGTGGTAATTTCTTTAATTATAGAAGATTCACTTCTAGATGACACTGTTCTTCCTTGGTGAATAGCAATAGCACAGAAATTACATTCTCCATAGCATTCCCTATGAGTTGTTAGGGAATATCTAATGGTGTCTAAAGCTCTAACTACACCATCTTTTTTATAATAAGGGTGAACATCTCTTTCATAATCCATTTCATAAATTTCATCTAACATGTTTGATGAAAATGTTTCAGAAGGCGGATTTTGTACAAGATATCTTTCCCCATGTTTTTGATTCAATCCATTTGCTGTTATAGGATCACAATTTTTATAAAAGGTATTAAACATTTCTATAAATTTAAATTTATCTTGAACACATTCCTCAAAGGAAGGAAGATTTATATATTTTCTGTTAGGTTCTCTAGAAATATAAGATAATCCTCTAATATTTGTCCAGTTTTTATTAGAGTGAATTGCTTTAGCAAGTTCAAGCATTGATTTTTCACCCATTCCATAGGATAAAATATCAGCTTTAGCATCAAAAAGAAGAGAACGTCTAAGTTTATTAGACCAATAATCATAGTGAGTGATTCTTCTAAGACTAGCCTCTATACCACCTAGTACTATTGGAATTGAGCTACCTTTAAAAAATCGTCTTATAAGACCTGTATAAACAATTGAAGCTCGATCTGGTCTACGATCATTTTCTCCCCCTGGAGTAAAATCATCCTTATGTCGTCTTTTTTTTGTTGCAGTGTAGTTAGCAACCATGGAATCAACACATCCTGCAGAAACTGCCCAATATAAATTTGGCTCCCCTAATCTAGTAATATCTTTAGGAGAATTAATATCTGGCTGAGCAATAACTCCAACTTTAAATCCATTTTTCATTAACCACTTTCCAATTAAAGCAGTACCATTATATGATGAGTCGATATAGGTATCACCAGATACAAGAATAATATCAAGAGAATCCCATCCCATATTTTTAACTTCTTCTGAAGTTGTAGGTATAAACATAATTACACTCCTAAAATTTTAGATTATTTTCAGTATATTTTATCATAAATATTAGATTATTAATAGGTAAATTAATAATTACTTAAAAGTATTTTATATTGAAATATATATTTATAAACGGTATAATATTAATTATACTAAGGATACTAAAATAAAATTGGAGGAAATAAATTGGATGTTATAAATATGGCTAAAAATCTATTTGATTCAGAAATAGATGAGCTTAAAAAAGTTAGAAATAAATTAGATGGTAATATTGAAAAGGCAGTTGAATTAATATTTAATTGCAAAGGAAAAGTGGTAATAACTGGAATTGGAAAATCAGGGTTGATAGGGAAAAAAATAGCAGCAACACTTGCTTCCACAGGTACCCATACAGTTTTTATGAATTCAGCTGAAGGTCTTCATGGGGATTTAGGTATGGTTTGTAAAGAAGATATTGTTATAGCTATATCAAATAGTGGAAATAGTGATGAAGTACTTTCTTTAATGCCTTCAATAAAAAGAATAGGAGCTAAAATTATTGCTATGACTGGGAATGAAAAATCTCCATTAGGAAGAACATCAGAATGCGTTTTAAATATAGGAATAGAAAAGGAAGGATGTCCATTAAATCTAGCTCCAATGGCTTCATCAACTTCCACATTGGTAATGGGAGATGCCTTAGCTGCTATTTTAATAGAAAAGAGAAATTTTAAACCTGAAAACTTTGCTGTTTATCATCCAGGAGGAACTTTAGGGAGACGTTTACTTATGAAGGTAAAGGATATTATGCATTCAGGAGAGGAAATACCTTTAGTCAATGAATCAGCTTCAGTTGATGAATTAATACTTACTATGACAAAAAAAAGATTGGGAGCTGTCTGTGTTTTAAATGATCAAAATAAAATGACTGGAATAATAACAGAAGGGGATTTAAGAAGAGCCTTATCTAAAAAAGAGGAGTTTTTTAAAATGAAGTCAGCAGATATTATGACTAGAAGTTTTACATCTGCTGAAGATGATATTATGGCAATAGAAGCTTTGGATCTTATGGAGAATAGAGAAAGTCAAATATCTGTTTTACCAGTTATGAGAGAAGAAAAATTAGTTGGAATAGTAAGAGTGCATGACCTTTTGAATGTTGTTGGAAGATAGTAAATTTTGATTGACAAACATTATAATTTTATGTATACTTATTTTATAATATTTAATAACTAAAAGGAATGGTGAATAATATGGGAAATGCAGTAAGTAAAGATAGTAATATATTAGAAGTAGCTAGAAAATATCCAGTAGTTGGAATGATTTTTAGAAAATATGGATTAGGATGTATTGGTTGTATGGTAGCATCTGGAGAATCTTTAGGAGAAGGAATATCATCTCATGGTCTAAACGCAGACATGATAATTGACGAAATAAACAAAGCAATAGCTGAAGAAGAAACTAAATAAAAGATATAACTAAAAGGTGTTCTGGTAGATGTTCTATTAGAACGCCTTTTTTTAGTTCTAGATAAAAATAAAATTGTATGATATAATTTATAAGTTAAAATATGAGAAAAAATAGGGAAAAATAAGGAGAAAAAAATGTTTGGAAAATTAGATGAAGTAGTAAGAAGACATAAAGAGCTTACGGAATTATTAGGGACTCCAGAGGTTGCTTGTAATACAAAACAAATGATAGAATATAATAAAGCTTTAACAGAAATAACTCCAATAGTTGAAAAATATACTGAATACAAAAAATTTAGAGAAGAATTAGATTTTGTAAAAGAAAATATAAAATCTGAAAAAGATCCAGATATGAGAGAAATGATGAACGAAGAAATGAACGAATTAGAAGATAAACTTCCTGCAATTGAAGAAAATCTAAGATTCTTACTTTTACCAAAAGATCCAAATGACGACAGAAATGTAATTATTGAAATCAGAGGTGGAGCAGGTGGAGATGAAGCAGCTCTTTTTGCTGGGGATCTTTATAGAATGTATACAAGATTTGCTGAAAGACATAGATGGAAAATGGATATTATTGAATTTCAAGATGCTGGTGTTGGTGGAGTAAAAGAAGTTGTATTCTCTATAAACGGGCAAGGAGCTTATTCTAAATTAAAATTTGAATCTGGAGTTCACAGAGTTCAAAGGGTTCCTGAAACAGAATCAGCAGGAAGAGTTCATACTTCAACAGCTACTGTTGCAGTATTGCCAGAAATTGATGAAGTTGAAGAAATTCAAACAATAAAGCCTTCTGAATTAAAAATAGATACATACAGATCTGGTGGAGCAGGTGGACAACATGTAAATATGACAGATTCAGCAGTAAGAATAACTCATTTACCAACTGGAATAGTTGTTCAATGTCAAGATGAAAGATCTCAATTGAAAAATAGAGAAAAAGCAATGAAACATTTACTTTCAAAATTATATGAAATGGAATGTGAAAAACAAAGATCTGAAGTTGAAAGTGAAAGAAAATTACAAGTAGGTAGTGGATCTAGATCAGAAAAAATAAGAACTTATAATTTCCCACAAGGAAGAATAACAGATCATAGAATAAAATTTACAGTTTATAAACTAGAAGCTTTCCTTGATGGAGATATTGAGGAAATGATTGATGCATTAACTATGTTTGATCAAGCAGAAAAGTTGCAAAATATAGCGGGGTAGTTTATGAAGTTGTTGGAAATAATAAAATTTTCAAAGGAGTATTTGGAAAAATACTCCTTTTCAAAATCTCGCCTAGAGAGCGAGAAAGTAATAAGTTTTGTTTTAGGAATAGAGAGAATAGATCTCTATTCTAATTTTCAGATGGAATTAACAAATGAAGAAAAAATGAAAATAAAAAAAATTCTACTTCAAATGGTAAAAACTAATAAAAAATTTGATGATATTGAAAAAGAAAATATCCAAAATCAAAATACTAATACAGAAAATTTCAAAAAAGAAAATTTAATTTTGCTTAGAAAAAGTATAAGCTATTTAAAAAAATATAATGTGCCAAATGCTAGAATAGATGCAGAGTATATTTTTGCTCAAGTTTTACAAGTTAAGAGAAATGCTCTTATGCTTAGTTTTAACGTGGAAATAAATGAAGAAAAAAGAAACACCATAAGAAACTATATACAAAGAAGGGGTAAAAATAGAGAACCTCTTCAGTACATATTAAAGGAATGGGAGTTTTATGGTTATCCTATGAATGTTGATAGTAGAGTATTAATTCCAAGACAAGACACTGAAATTTTAGTTGATGAATGTAAGAAATTATTGGAAAAAGAAGAATTTCCTAAAATTTTAGATATGGGAACAGGAAGTGGAGCAATATCAATTTCTTTAGGTAAAGAAATTAATAAAAGTGAAGTTTTAGGAGCAGATATAAGTGAAGAAGCTTTAGAAGTTGCAAATTCTAATAAAGAATTGAATTTAGCTGAAAATGTTAGTTTTATAAAATCTAATTTATTTGAAAATATAAATTATAAGAATTATAATCTAATAGTATCAAATCCTCCATATATACCAGTTGATGAGTATGAAAACCTAATGCCAGAGGTGAAAATATATGAACCTAAAAATGCTCTAACAGATAATGGAAATGGATATTATTTTTATGAAAAAATAACAGAAGAAGCTTGGGAATATTTAAAAAGAGGTGGATATTTAGCCTTTGAAGTAGGATATGACCAAGGGGAAAAAGTTGTTTCTATGATGGAAAAAAAAGGATATAAAATTATAGATAGAGTTTTAGATTATGGTGGAATAGAGAGAGTTATATTGGGACAAAAAATATAAAAATAAGGAGAAAAAATGTCTACATTGTTAAAGGATTATGATTATAATCTTCCAGAAAAATTAATAGGACAACATCCTAGAGAGCCTAGAGATCATGCTAGACTATTAACAGTAAATAAAAAAAATAAAGAAACAGAAGATAAATATTTTTATAATATAATAGACTATCTAAAAGAAGGAGATGTTCTAGTTAGAAATTCAACTAAAGTAATTCCAGCTAGAATGTTTGGAAATAAGGAAACAGGAGCTCTCTTAGAAGTTCTTCTACTAAAAAGAAAAAGTTTAGATACTTGGGAGTGTTTACTAGGGCATGCTAAAAAATTAAAGCTAGGTCAAAAAATATATATAGGAAATAATAAAGAGTTAATTGGAGAACTTTTAGAAATAAAAGATGATGGAAATAGAATTATCAAATTTTATTATGAGGGAATTTTTGAAGAAGTACTTGATAAACTTGGAAAAATGCCATTACCTCCATATATTGTGGAAAAATTAGAAGACCAATCAAGATACCAAACAGTTTATGCAAAAAGAGGTGAATCAGTAGCTGCTCCAACAGCAGGATTACATTTCACTTCAGAACTTTTGGAAAAAATAAAGGAAAAAGGAATTACCATTGTAGATATTTATCTAGAAGTTGGACTTGGAACATTTAGGCCTGTTAAAGAGGAGAATGTTTTAGATCATAAGATGCATACTGAAAAATTTGAAATTCCAAAAGAGGCTTGTGAAATAATTAATAAAGCTAAAGCTGAGGGGAGAAGAATTGTTGCTGTGGGAACAACTACAGTAAGAGCTTTAGAATCAGCTGCAACAGAAGATGGAAAATTGATTTCAGAGATAGATGATACAGATATATTTATTTATCCAGGATATAAATTTAAAATAATAGATGCGTTAATTACAAACTTCCATTTACCAAAATCAACTTTATTGATGCTAGTGTCTGCTTTTTCAACTAGAGAATTTATGTTAAAAGTTTATGAAGAAGCAGTTTCAAAAGATTATCATTTCTTTAGTTTTGGAGATTCAATGTTTATTTATTAAAATTTATTATAAAAAGGAGAATTTATGAAGATAATAGCTGGTGAGGCAAAGGGAAGAGTTATTAAAAGTAGAAAGGGAATGGATACTAGACCAACTCTTGCAAATGTAAAAGAAGCTCTTTTTTCAATGATCCTTCCATATATAAATGATTGTTGTTTTTTAGATTTATTTAGTGGAACTGGAAACATTGCTTTGGAAGCTTTGAGTAGAGGGGCTAAAAGAGCTGTAATGATAGAAAAAGACACAGAAGCTTTAAGGATAATAATAGAAAATATAAATAATTTAGGCTTTGAAAATAAATGTAGAGCCTATAAAAATGATGCTCTAAGAGCAGTTAAAATTTTAGGGAAAAAGAGAGAGAAATTTGATGTTATATTTATGGATCCCCCTTATAAAGAAGAACTTTGTAGAAGTGTTTTAAAGGAAATAAGAAAAGCAGACATTTCAGCTGAAGGTGGTTTAATAATTTGTGAGCATCATGTTCGTGAAGATTTAATAGAAGATATAGAAGATTTTAAATTTAGAGATAGAAGAGTTTATGGTAAAAAAGCATTGTCTTTTTTTGTAAATGAATAGAAAAACCTCCTGTGTATAAACATAGGAGGTTTTTTATTTGAAGTAATTAGTAATATTTGTTAAAATAGCATTAGAAAGAAAATTATAGAAGGAGGTTAAAGATGGGAAAGGGAAATAGTTTTGAAGAAAATTTAGAAAATATTGATTTAATGATAAAAAACTTAGAATCAGGAGAATTAACCTTAGAGGAATCTATAAAGGAATATGAAAAAACCATGAAACTTATAAAAAAATCATCAGATATATTGAATAAAGCAGAGGGAAAAATATTAAAAGTTAAGGAAGTTAACGGTGAAGTTATTTTAGAGGAGGAAGATTAGAATAATGCTAAAATCTTATTTAAGTGAAAATAAAGCATTTATTGAAGAAAAAATAAATCTTTTTTTATCAGAATTATCATATCCAAGTGAAATATCAGAGGGAATGAAATATTCAGTATTAAATGGTGGAAAAAGAATCAGGCCAATTTTACTTTTTATGATACTAGATCTGTTAGGAAAGGAAAAAGAGATTGGAATACCTTCAGCAGTTGGAATAGAAATGATTCATTCTTATTCTTTGGTTCACGATGATTTACCTGCTTTGGATAATGATGACTATAGAAGAGGGAAATTAACAACTCATAAAAAATTTGGAGAAGCAGAGGGAATTTTAATTGGTGACGCTCTTTTAACCCATGCATTTAATATTTTATCAGAGAAGAATATGGGATTGATTTCTCCAGAAAAAATAGTTGAGATAATTAGAATAGTTTCAAGTTATTCTGGAATAAATGGAATGATTGGTGGACAAATGATAGATATAAAAAGTGAAGGTAAAAAAATAAATTTAGAAACTTTAAAATACATACATGAAAATAAAACTGGAAAATTATTAAAGTTGCCTATAGAAATAGCTTGTATAATAGTGGATGCCCCAGCTAAAATTAGAAAAGAATTGGAAGAATATGGGGATTTATTAGGAATGGCCTTTCAGATTAAAGATGATATTTTAGATATAGAAGGAGATTTTGAATCTCTAGGAAAGCCTATAGGAAGTGATACAGAGCTAGATAAATCAACTTATCCATCTCTAATAGGATTAGAAGAAAGTAAAAAATTGTTGTTAGAAATTATTGAAAAATCAAAGGCTAAAATCCTTGATAATTTTGATAAAAAAAGTGGTGAAAATTTAATAAACCTTGCTGATTATATAGCCAATAGAAACAAATAATAAATAGAATGTTTAAATTTTGATAAAATTGTGTTAATATATCTTAAAGGGAACAAAAACAAATCTAATTAACAGAATAGGAGAAGATTATGAAAGTAAAAAGTATAATAGTTGCACACAGAGCACAAATGAATAAACAATTAGGTGGGGCAGTTGATATATTAGGAAGTTTTGATAATATGATTCAGCCTATATTTCCTGTACCAATGGAGCATATGTCAATAGTACTAACTATAGAAGAAATTTTAAAGCCAACATTATTTGAAATAAGAATAAATGGTACAAATGATGATTTAATAACTAAAGGTGAATTTAGACCTATGGTAGACCAATTTGGTGTAGGTAAAAAAATATTTGATTTAGATAAATTTATAATACCTAAAAGAGGGAAATATACAATAGAATTATTTGAAAAGATAGGAAAAGACAAGGTTAAATTTTTATCTGAGCATACTCTATTTATAGCTGATTATCCACCTCAAAGGGAAATATCCCCTGAAAAAATAGAAGAAATATTAAAAAATGATGATTTAATAAAAATAGTAAAAACAGAATTTCAACCAGTTGGATTAGACCATACAATTAAAATTCAACATAGCTTGGATAAAAATGTTCCTTTAGCTGAGGGATATATTAGTATACCTGATGAAAATAAAATAGTTGTAGATGGAAAAGAAATAGATTTATTAGGATTGAAAAGACATTTAGAATGGATGTTTGGAAACCCAATTCCTAAAAATAAAGAAGAAGCCAAAGAAGAAGAAGCCAAAGAAAAAAAATAGATTATTGAAAATATACTTACTTTTAGATTTGCAATATTGAGAGGTGGAATAATGCTTAAGACAGAAATTTTTAAAAAGTATAATAATGTAGAAAATATTTTGGAAAAAGAAGAAAGTATTAGATTAGATTTATTAGGAGATCCAGAAAATATTAATAAATTAAGAGAACTCGCAGCTTTAACATATTATAGAAAAAATTATCAATGCTCTATAAACATATATGAAAAGTTAATAAAATTAGAAGGGGAAAATGGAGATAATTTTGCTTTTCTTGGATTTTTACATTATGAGTTAGATGAGCTAGAGGAAGCGATAAAATATTTTTTAGAAGCAATATCTAAAATAAAAAATGCTACTTTTGTAAATTTTCTTTTGGGAAATGCATATTCTAGAATTGGAAATATAGTAGAAGCTACAAAACATTTTGATTTGGCTATTTTTTCAGATATAGATATATACACTCTTCATTTGGAGTTTGCCAATAAATATGAAGAAATGGGGAGATATAAAAAAGCTTTGAGAGAGTATAGAGCAGCTTATGGAATAGATCCTAGAGACAGAAATATTCTTGACAAAATTGTTCTTTTGAAACAAAAAATTAAATAAATATTGTAATTTACAGAAAAGTATTTTAAAATGTATAGAAGAAAGAATATTCTTTCTTCTATTTTATATTTATATGAAATTTAAAATAGAATTTGCATAATGAAAAAAGGAGAAAAAATGGAATTACTGATCTTATTAATGATTTTATTTGTTGGGATATCTTTATTTATGATGTTTGGATTCATAATTATAAGATTTTTCCCGATTATTTTAATTATTATAATATACAATATGATTAAAAATAGAAATAGGCCTAAAAGAACAAGAACTTATTATTACAAAACAGGAAATCAACAGGATTTTGAAGATTTCTTTAAAAATTATACTGGACAAAGCGGAAATTATTATAATGGAAGTAATGGGAGTGGTTCAAGAAATACTTTTGGAAGTAGTCCTTTTGAAGATAAATCTAAATATTATCAAACTTTAGGTGTCCAAGAAGGAGCAAGTAAAGAGGAAATAAAAAAAGCTTTTAGAGAAAAAGCAAAAATGCATCATCCAGATAAATTTTCCAATGAGCCTGAAAATGTTAGAAATAGTCACGAGGAAAAATTTAAAAAAATTAATGAAGCTTACAATAAATTAAATAATTAGATCTATAATGAAAGTGGTTATATTGAAAATACATATCACTTGTGCTATAATAAATAGTCAGATTTAAATGTTAAGGAGATGTAAGATGAGACTTAAATCACTAATTTTAGCAGCAGGAAAAGGAACAAGAATGAAATCTGATTTGCCTAAAGTTATTCATAAGGTAAATGGAATTCCCATGGTAAAGAAGATATTAAATGAATTAAATAAACTAAATGTGGAAGAAAATATTCTAATATTAGGTCATAAAAAAGAGTTAATATTAAATGAATTAGAAGATATAAAGTATGTAACTCAAGAACAACAGTTGGGAACAGGGCATGCAGTACTTCAAGCTAAAGAATTACTTAAGGATTATAATGGAGATGTTATGATTTTATGTGGAGATACTCCACTTTTAAGAAGTGAAACTTTAAAAGAAATGTACGATTATCATAAAAAAACAAAATCTATTACTACAATCTTAACTTCTATTTATGAAAAACCTTTTGGTTATGGAAGAATTGTTAAAGAAAATAAAAATGTAGTAGGAATAATTGAAGAAAAAGAAGCTAGTGATGAAATAAAAAAAATAAAAGAAGTAAACGCAGGAGTTTATTGTTGTGATTCAAGTGAATTATTTAAAGCTCTTGACAAGATTACAAATGAAAATGAAAAGGGCGAGTATTATTTAACAGATATAGTTAAAATTCAAGTATCTGAAAATAAGAAAGTTTCTAGTTTTATTTTAGATAATAACGAAGAAATATTAGGAGTTAATTCTAAAATTGAACTAGCTAAAGCCTCTAAAGTTTTGAGAAAAAGAAAAAATAATGAGTTAATGGAAAATGGTGTTATATTTATGGATCCTGAAACTACTTATATAGAAGAAAATGTTCAAGTTGGAAAAGATACACTTTTGTATCCAACGGTTATTTTACAAGGAAACACTAAAATAGGTGAGAAATGTGAAATAATAGGAAATACTAGAATAATCAATAGTAATTTGGGAAATTCTATAACTATAGAATCCTCAGTAATTGAAGATTCTATAATTGAAGATCTTGTTACAATGGGACCTTTTGCACATCTTAGACCTAAAAGTCACTTGAAAAATAAAGTCCATATTGGAAATTTTGTGGAAGTTAAAAAATCAACTTTAGAACCAGGAGTTAAAGCAGGTCATCTAACTTATTTAGGTAATGCAACTATAGGGAAAGATACAAACATAGGGGCAGGAACAATAACTTGTAACTATGATGGAACAAATAAATTTAACACTATTATTGGAGAGAATGTATTTATAGGAAGTAGTTCAATGTTAGTAGCTCCTTTAACAATAGGAGATAAAGCATTAACAGGGGCAGGTTCTGTAATAACAAAGGATGTGCCAGCAAACGCACTTGCTGTAGAAAGAACTAAACAGTTAACAAAACTTAAATGGAGGAAATAAAAAAATTATGGAAATGGACATGAAAGAAGTTAAAATTTTTTCAGGAACATCAAATGTGGAGCTAGCAGAAAAAATAGCTAAGAAACTTGATTTAGAATTAGGAAAGGCAAAGATTGTTAGATTTAAAGATGGAGAAATTTATGTAAGAGTTGATGAAACAGTTAGAGGAAGAGATGTATTTGTTATTCAACCAACATCAGGGCCAGTAAATGAAAATTTAATGGAATTATTGATCTTTATTGATGCATTAAAAAGAGCGTCAGCGAAAACTATTAATATTTTAATGCCTTACTATGGGTACGCAAGACAAGAAAGAAAATCAAGTCCTAGAGAACCGATTACAGCAAAATTAGTTGCAAACTTGTTAACTGTTGCAGGAGCAGATAGAGTTGTAACTATGGATTTACATGCAGATCAAATTCAAGGGTTCTATGATATTCCAGTTGATCATTTACAAGCATTACCTTTATTAGCTAAATACTTTATGAATAAAGGTCTAAGAGGAGAAGAAATAGTAGTAGTTTCCCCTGATATTGGAGGAGTAAAAAGAGCTAGAAAATTAGCTGAATGGTTAGATTGTAAAATAGCAATAATTGATAAAAGAAGACCAAAACCTAATTTATCAGAAGTAATGAATTTAATTGGTGATGTTCAAGGGAAAAAAGCTATATTTATAGATGATATGATAGATACAGCAGGAACAATTACAAATGGTGTAGAAGCAATAATGAAAAGAGGAGCTAAAGAATCTTATATTTGTTGTAGCCATGCAATACTTTCAGGTCCAGCAGTTGAGAGATTAGAAAAATGTACAGTAAAAGAAGTTATAGTTACAGATTCAATAAGACTTCCTGAAGAGAAGAAAATAGATAAAATAAAAGTTTTATCAATAGACAGATTATTTGCAGAAACTATTAGAAGAATAGTAACACATAAATCAATTTCAGAATTATTTGAAAGTATTGATAATATAAAATAAGTACCAATAGAGCTTGTAATATGGAAAAAGCTAGTGTTATCGCTAGCTTTTTTAAAATTTTTATGATAAAATATTTTGAAGGTTTTATTTTTAAGAGGTGTAAATAATGAAAGCAAGAGATATAGATTATAAGATAATAGGTGAAAAGTTAAAAGAAGGACAGCTAATAATTTATCCAACAGATACAGTTTATGGTATTGGTGGTATAATGAGTAATGAAGAAACTATAAAAAATATATATAGGGCTAAAACTAGAAATTTTTCCTCACCTTTGATAGCTCTTGTAAGTAGTTTAGAAAAAATAAAAGAAATAGCAGAAATTAATTATAATAAAGAAAAGATATTAAAACTAATAGAATTTTTTTGGCCTGGAGGGCTAACAATAATTTTAAGAAAAAAGGATGTTGTTCCAGGAATAATGATTTCAAATGGTGAAACAGTTGGAATTAGAATGCCTGACCATAAAGTAGCATTAAAAATTATTGAAAGTGCTGGAGGAATCCTTCCAACTACAAGTGCTAATATTTCTGGAGAACATACTCCTCGTTCTTATGATGAGTTATCACAAGAATTTAAAAATAGAGTTGATATAGTTATAGACGGTGGTAAGAGTCCCATAGGAGAAGCATCAACTATAATAGATATGAGCAATGAAAATATTAAAATTTTAAGAGAAGGTAGTATTTCAAAGGAAGATATAGAAAAAATAATAGGAAAAATATAGAGCGGAGGTTGTGAATGAAAGGTCAAAGAATAAATCCAGAAAAGGTTAATCCAATGGAAATGAGTCAAATGTCATCTATGATGGGAATGATGGGATTAATGCAAAAAATTGGAAAAAGCAAAAGGAAATATGTTATAAAACTTGAAAAAAGTCACAAAAAGTTTTTACTTAGATTTGTGATGGAAATAAAAAAAGAATTTGAAAAAAATTATGGGAATACAAGTCAAATGAAAGGAGTTTTATTATTTTTAGATTATATTAAAAAATCTTGTGAAAATAAAGCTCTAAAAGAATTAAAGGTAAGTTATGAAGAATTTGATTTTTTAAAAAGAATGTTAGGAGATTCTTTGAGAGGTATGGGAGTTCTTCAATTAAAATGGTATGAAATTCATAAAAAAATATCAATAAAAATAATGAGAACACAGTATAAAACATTATTAGAACAAATGAAATAATAAATTAAATATTATATAACTATAAGGATTAAAATTAGGAGGAACAATGGATTTAGAAAACAAATTTATAGATATTGCTAACGATATTTATCAAGAAACTTTTGATCAAACATATGATGCTTTAGTGGAAGAATATAAAAATGGTGAGATAGATTTTGAAACTTTAGAGATGAACCTAGAAGAACAACAAAAAGTTCTTATGAATGGTTTATACGAAGGTGAAACTAAATTTTCTTATACAAGTGGATTAGTAGATGCTCATCAATTTGTATTAACTATGATAAGAAATGGAAAATTAGTATCAGAAACAAATTAATTATTTAATAAAAAAAGACGAGATTACTCGTCTTTTTTTTATTGGGTCTATAATATTTGGTGTTGGTATTTGTAAAAATACTAATGCCTTTATTTTTTGCAAAAAAAAATTGAGACAAATAAAAAAATCCGTTACAATTAAGTTGCGACACCAAAAGAAAGGATGTGA
>NZ_WJWY01000028.1 GCF_010367435.1 Fusobacterium sp. IOR10 | reverse complement strand
TAAGAAATAGAATTTTAATTTATAGCAATTTAACAAAAATAAAAATTCCTTCAGCATAAAGCTGAAGGAACAAAAACATTATTTATTTTTTTATTTTTCTCCACCAACACCAGTTGACAAAGAACCACTATTTAAAGTTAAGACCTTTTAATATATACTATAAAGTATGAGTTCCTCTATATAAGACTTTGTCCAATTGATCTGTTATAGTTACTCTTATTTTTTTACCTTTAATATTATCCACATTCATTGAATTATCAATTCTATTTTTACCTGTTCTTGCACTTCTACCAAATTCAGTGTTATAAACTTTTTCAACTTTTCCTGCTTCATTTAATATTTCTAGTTTTCTAGATAATTTTAAACTTGCATTTCCATTTGAAACAACGTCGCATCCCATAATCACATTATTATCATTAGCTAATTTAACAGAGAAATTGCTTAAACTTCCTTTTACAATTTGTTCCCCGTAAGTTCCATAAATACTAATTCCAATTTCAGCTAACATTTTAATTTGAACACCAACACCTGTACTTTCTTCAACATTAGTTGCAACTTTCTTTACTTGACCTTCTTTTTCTTTAAAGACAATGTAACTTTTGTATTCCCCTGGTTCCATATTAGAGCTTGGTTTAACTCTAAATCTAACAATTTGTCTTCCACCTGGTTTAATGGAAACTAGTTTAGGATATAATTTAATATTATCATTTAAATTATATTTCCCATAATCTTCTGGAGCTTCTAAAAAAGTTGATACTCTCATAGGCTCAGCAGTATTGTTCATTAGTATTACCTCGTTAGTCGCTATTTTGTTTAAACTAACTTCAAACCTTGTTGGGGCAACACTAAAGTTAAATGCAAAAATTTGAATTGACATCAAAGTTCCTGCAAATAACATTAATAATTTTTTCATACACATCACTCCATTTCTGTTAATATTTTATTGTATTTTTCATACTTTAAATCCCTATTAAACTTCTTAAACATCCCAACTATATTATCTCTAAGCTTAGGTGCCTTTGTTTCTCCACTTCCAATTTCCAAACCATTTCTAAATTTTGCAACGTCTAAAATCATTCCAGACTTATCATATATAACTAAGTCACCATCTTTTAAACCATTTTTATATTCAATGGTAGTTTTCAAATCCCCATTTCTATAGAACATTACCCATTTCCCCTGTCTTCTATTATTAATATAATGTCCATCTAATAATATATTTCCACCATCAGAATAAATTCTAATAGAACCATTTAACTTTCCTAATACAAAATTAGTTTCTGCTTTTAAATTTCCACTATTATAGAAAAATGTTCCTTCGTTCTCAAGAAGTCCATTTTTATAATTTACTGTGGTTTTTAAACTACCATCCTTGTTATATTGTACTACTTTTCCAAATAATAAGCCATCTTTTAAATTTTCATATCCTTCCATAGATTTATCAGGGTAAAAATATGACCAATGTCCATGGGGTCTATCATAATTATATTTCATAATAGCTTTAGTTACTCCATTACTGTATTTCAAATACCAAATACCATGTTTTATACCTTGTACATATCTTCCTTCATAAAAAAGAACTTCCTCTTCTATTTTAATTATTCCTTTAAAATATCCATCTTTTATTCCATTTTTATATACTTCAACTATATTTTTTCCTGTTAATTTTCCTGTATAAGGTGTGTTCTCAGTTTTCACATAAACTATTCCACCTTTAAATAATTTTTTGTCTATATTTTCTATTCTTTCTCTTGAGAAAATTTCAAAAGAAAAAACTAACATTAGACTAAATAAAATAAATAATTTTTTCAATTTAATTTTCTCCTTTAAAAGTTATTTAATATATTTGTTATATCTTCTGACTCTTCTTCATCTTCTGTTATTTTTGAATTATCATCTGTTTCTATAGGGGTATCGTCAATTTCTATTATTGTATCTAATCCTTCAAAATAACCTCCCTCCTCATCACTTTCTAATTTAACTGTTACTGGTATTTCTATTTTACTAAATTTAATTTTTTCATCTCCTAAATAATTAAATTTAATTATATATTTTCCTGGAATAACATCTTCAAAGAAAAATAACCCATCATACTCTGGATCTATTTCCTTGTATATTTTCCCATCTTTTTCTAAAGAAATATTAGTCATACTTATAATTCTTATAAATTTCTTATCATTTATTTTTTCTCCCATCCACATATTACCACTAATCATTGATACTGGAGCCACAGGTATATCTATTTTAATCCCTTCAGATGCTCTTGTAACAAGAGTTACCTTATCTTTAATGCTTTTCAGCATTGGATCAATTGTTCGTCTATTTAAAGATAACTCATGAATTTTATTAGGTAGTATACCATCTATAAAATATTTTCCATTTTTGTCTGTAAGTATAGTCTCTCCATCTAAAGACATCCCCACATTCTCTAATAATTTTTCTCCCACATCATATTTTTCATTACTATTGGAATCTAAATATACTCTACCAAATATCCATGATTTTTCAATGTCAACATTTTTTATATTCCTTCTAACATTAGATAAGTCTATAGCTTTTTCAGCCTTTAATCCAACAGTAAACGTTTCATCATCAGCATAAATTGGAGTTTCAATATCTATATGATCATTAAAATAAAGTGTAAAATCTAAGGAAGCAAAAAACTTATCTTCATCAGAGTATTCTGCTGACAACCCAACATCATAAAATAAATTTGTTTTAGGAAACTGTAATTTTTTAGTATAAGCTTTAAATGTATAATCTGATTCTAGACCACTTCCATTTTCAGATCCTTGAAAATCTGCTCTTAATATAAAACTAATATTTTCAACTCCATAATAACTAACCTCAGGGCTATAAGTCATATAGGAACCTTCATCTGTTTTAGTCATTGTTATTTCTATTCCAAAAGCAGTTTGATAAAAACTTCTATTTTCTAAATCTATTGAATACTCATATTCTTTATCAGAATTTTCATCATTTTCTATTTTATACCCTATCTCAACTGAATTATTATTAAAATTTTTAGTTGCTGATAACCTATAATAATCTGATATTCCCTCTTGAGTTTTTATTTTCTTTCCATATTTTTCATTTTCAAATGTTAAATTAACATCTTTAATATTATGACTAACTGTTAGCTCATAGTTATTACTTTTAGTTTCATTTTCATAATAGTTTGTAAAATTAGCAATTGTTTTATCTCTACCTTCTCCTAATTTAAATACAACATTATTTTTTAAAATTCTGTAATTTATATTTTCATCTGATTTTAAATCATAGGCCCCTATTCCAACTGTAACTGAATCATTTAAGCCATATCTTACATTTGCATATTTTTGTATATCTCTTTCATCCTCTGTTTCTCCCATTTGAACTGTGTAATCAAATTTGCCTTGATTTAATAGTTTACTATCGCTAGCTGTATAAACTTTTCTATTTTCTATTTTCCCATCTTTATAATATATTTTTAAATTATATTCTCCTCTGGAAGATTTATCTTTAATTTCAAATTCGAATTCTTCCTCTGTTGGTTTTATATATTCTATTAATGCTTGCCCTTGATAAAGTTCTATAATATCTGCATTTTGAGCTTTCCCTATAATTTTAACATAGCCATCTTCATCAGATTTAGTTATATAAGTATTATCATCACCTAGATATATCCCTTTTACACCACTATCAACATCTACAAATCCTGGAAGTTCCATTGAAATATCTCCTAATATTAAGGATTTTTTCTTAAAAATATTATGATATGTTAACCTATAGGTATCTAATTCAGTTTCAGGGCTAAACTTTTGTTTTAAATAAAAATCTCCATATAACAATTGATTAGCGTACTCAAAATAAAAACTGTTTTCACTATCTTCAATATCTCCTTGATAATAATTTAAATTTAAAAGTCCTGGTGTAAATAATTTTCCCTTTGATAAATAATCTATACTAACTTCTTCTTCCTCAGCTGATTGATCAAATTTCAACCTATTTATTTTACTTTTTTCTCTTTCTTCTGCAGGTAGTTCGAATAAAGGATCTAAGGTTATACTTAATTGAGAAGAATCATATGTTGGATCTTTTATATTTAATTTTTTTAAACTTTCCATACTCACAAACATATCTTCATCAGCAACAAAATAATTCTTTTTAGAAAATGTAACTTTAAAATTTTTACCATCCACTTCACCAGAGACCATTCCTGAGTTTGCATCTATATTCATTCCATAGATCTCAAAAAAATAAAAAAGTGATTTTATACCAACAAAAACTTTATCATTTTCATAATCATATTTTACCATGAAAAAATCATCTGTTTTTCTTCTAGCTCTAATTTCAACATAAGCATCTTCATAATTTTTATAATCACCTGTAAATGAATAGGAAATATTAAAAGCTATAGTAAAAATACATAACACTTTAATTTTATTTAAATTGTTTTTAAGTATACCCATATTTTCTCCCAGCGACAATTATATTAACATTATTTAAACCTAAACTTAACATAAAAACTACCTTTATATTTACCTGAAGGTGTGCTTTTTTCTGTTTTTACACTTCCATATATTTTAATTCTACTATGGGAATCCCATCCGCTATAATTATCAACAAAACTACTTAAATTTACTTTCAAAGTGTCTCCATTGTAATTTTCTATATTCATTGAATCTGGAATCTCATATGTGCTTTTATTATTATAAAAATAAACATCCACATCCACATCTGCATTGGCTATCTCCCCTGCTATAACTTGTCCAAAATCCATTTTTCCACTTACATTTACTTTAACTTTTTGAATAACATAAGTTTCATAATATAATTGTGATATATCTAGTGTTTTATTTCTTTCTCCAGTCTCAGGAATATCATACCTTAATTTTATTCTACCTATATTATCTGTTAAAACTTTATTAGTTGTATACGGTGGATAAGACCAATAATAACCAGCATAAGTTGCTAAAATTTTCATTTCCATCTTAGTGGAACCATTGGGAAATGAAATTGTATCTCCAACACTTACCTCTTTATCATTCACATAATATCTAAAATCGTAAACTTTTCCAACTGGTACTGATAAAAAATCCACATGATCCCTTGTTGGAAGGGCCTCTATCTTTAAATTTTCAACTTTCCACTTGTTCTTTTGTTTTAAAGTTATAACTATTCCTTCATTACTTGCTAATTTTCTTCTGGAAACTCCTGTTATAACATTTTCCATTTTTCCAATTTTAACATCAGCTGTAAGTGAGCTATGAGAATCATTTCCAAAAAATTTAGAGTAAGTTAGCATATTGATTGATAAGGACAATATTAATATTATATTTTTTTTCATAATCATCTAACCACCTTTTATTTTTCCACATCATATATTTTATCTAATTTATTATAACCTACAACTAGTAATTTTTCATGAATTATTGGAATGTACAGCAACTCCTTATAAAGAAGCTGAACTATCTTATCAAAAATTTGATCTCTTTTTCCCTTATCCTTTTCGTCCATGGCTATCTTTAAGAAAGGTTCAATAGCATTATATAAATCCACATTTTTTAAATCGTTTAATAAAATATTTCTAATATTAAGCAAAATATAATCATCTTTATAAACCATATTATAAAGAGCTATATCATAATCACCTGTTTTTATTTTCATAGAATACGAATCAAGATTATGTGGTAAAATATTTACTTTAATTCCATATTGTTGAAACTCTTCCTTTATAATCTTAGCCATATCAAACATATTATTTAATATCATTAGATTTATTTCTTTTTTTAACTGACTATTTTTTAATTCTTTTAAAACTAATTTTTTGCTAGAATTATTTTCAGTCTTTGACAATTCAGCTTTAAATAAATCTTTTGGAAAATATGTGTTGGCGCTATTTAATTTATTCCCTGTTATAAGTTCTGAAATTTCTTCTCTATTGATCATTTTTTCTATTAATTTTTTATTTTTTCTTGTATAAATATTTTCATTTTGTTTCCCAAATCTAAATACAGTACTTTCCATTAAATTATTTTTTCTAACTAAAACATCAGATGGAATTATTCCCTCTTTTTTAGCTTCATTGAATGCTTTTTCACTTACATCAAATGCCACATCATTTCCCTCATCAAAAAGTGAAGTCATTTTTTTCTTATCATTAATTTCATGGGTAAATCTCACTTCTCTAATAACTGATTTCCCTTTAAAATAATTTA
Organism: Fusobacterium sp. IOR10; assembly: GCF_010367435.1. Taxonomy (NCBI): domain Bacteria; kingdom Fusobacteriati; phylum Fusobacteriota; class Fusobacteriia; order Fusobacteriales; family Fusobacteriaceae; genus Fusobacterium; species Fusobacterium sp. IOR10. Next base: position 17,490 of record NZ_WJWY01000028.1, on the reverse strand, counting down.
AATATCTTTTTAAAACAACCTGTCCATTATTAAAAACAACAGGATAGAACCTACCACTTCCAGTTATTCCTTTTTTTGTTTTTTTAACAATGGAGCTAGAGGCATATGTTAATTTTTCTAAAAATATACTGTTTCCTTCTTCTAATTTTATTATTAACCTTTTATTATCTATAATTTTTATGTTTCTTATTTCTTCAAAAGTATCCTTTAAAGCTCCTTTTTCAGAAAACCTTTCAAAAGTAAATTTTACATCATTTGAAGATAATTCACTCCCGTTATGAAACAATATACCATCCTTTAGCTCTATAAATAAGGTTCTCTCATCTTCCCATTTATAGTCTTTAACTAACCAAGGTATTACTTTCCCATCTTTTATCTCAAATAATGTGTTATAAATCAACTTTACAGCTCTTTCTGAATATTGATCACGCATTTTTATAGGATCTAAAGTCTGAATTTTAGTACTCTGAATAATATTAAGTTCCTTTTTAATCTCATTTTTATTCCTAACTTCTTCCATAAAAATACTTTCTATATTAGAGTCTTCCCCTAAAGATATTATATTAGATATAAGAAATACTATTATTAATAAATATTTCTTCAAAATTTCACCTCTTCTTTTAATAAGCTATCATTTTATAGCAGAATAGAACTCTCCAGCCAACTCAACTGCTTCCTTGTTGCTTTCATAAATTTTTTCAAATAATTTATTATTCTTAATAAAACACTTTACTATTTCAGGAGAAAAACTTTTACCTGATTCTAATTTTATTATTTTAACAGTTTCTTCATGATTTAAACTTTTCTTATATGCCTTTTCTTGTCTCAATGCATCATACATATCTGCAATCCCTACTAATGCTGCTTCCAATGGGATCTCGCTTTCTTTTAGACCAAGGGGATAACCCATTCCATTCCACTTTTCATGATGAAATCTAACTATATTTTCAGCTATTTTACCTAATTTTAAATTTTTAACTATTTCAAATCCAGAGTTAACATGTTCTTTAACTATATTAAATTCTTCTTCTGTTAATTTTCCTGGTTTTTTTAAAATATTTGCAGGAATAGTAACCTTACCAATATCATGAACAGTTGCATACTTTCTTATATCTTCTATCTCTTTTTTTGTAAATTTTTCAATGTCCAAAGCTAAAACTTCTGCATACATTCCTAACCTCTTAGTGTGCTCCCCTGTATCTTCATCATTTAGCTTATTAGCCATTTCCAATGTTTTTACAAGCATATATCCTAATTCTTCAGCTCTTTTTCTATTTTTTTCTGAAATTATTAAAACTATTATTAAAATCACAATAAACATCAACAATGGAATTCCTATTTTAGCCATTAATTTATAATTTTTAGCAACTAAAATATTTTTTGTTAATGAATCATCATAAATAGTCTTATCAACATCGAAACTCTCGACAATCATTCTAACTAACTGGGACAATTCTGGCTGATCTTTATTAATTGCAACACTTATACTTAGACTATCATTTAATATCCCAGCTATTTTAACTTTTCCCTCTATAAAATTATTTGAAATAATTCCATTTACAGAACCAAAATAACCTGCTAAACATTCCCCTTTTCCACTAAGAAGTTTATCTAATCCATCTTGATAAGTATCTACTTCTATAATATGCGGATTTTTTACTCTGCTTTCAATATAATCCTTAATTCCACTATCTTTTCTTATTATTATTTTTTTATTATCCAAATCAGATATAGTTTCAATAAACCCATCTCTAATTCTGTTTGCTATAGTTACTTTACTTTCATAATAAGGTTTTGTGAAAGTATAATCCTTTAAACTTTCCTTATTTCTAATAAGAATAGGTTTTATATCTCCCGTGTCTTTAGTAAATGCAAGAGGTACATCTAAAACTTTTTCTATTTCTTCAAGAACCTTTATTGTAATTCCCTTGTATCCTTTTTTATAAGAATAATAGAAAGGAATCATATATTTATCTCCTGGCAAATTAACTTTTATCTCTTTAAATTTATTTTTAACTATTGAATAATTTGGAGTATCTTTTAAAATATATTTATAGTATTTGGTTCTTTCTATATTGATAATTTTATCTATTTCTTCGTTATTAAAATTATCAAATTGAGCTTTAATCTTCTCATAAATATCTTTTCTGTTTTTATCTATAGCTATACATTCTTTATAGTTAATTTTCTCTATAACTCTTGTAAACTTATCATCATCATAATAATTAAGCCAATCTTTTATTATCAAAGCTTCTACCAAACCATTTTTAAGAGCTTCTAATGCTTTTTCTCTATTTTTAAAAGAATTTTCAATGAATTTTACGTTTCTAAACCTTGTTTCTATTTCCTTTAAACCTTGACTTTCTTTCACGTATCCTATATTTAAATTATTCAAATCATTCATTGTTTTTACAAAAGAATCCTTTTTAGTTAAAACTGTCACTGTATACCTAATTGGAGTTTTTATATAATAGTTGTCCTCATCATTTTCATCTTCAAAGGTCCTCACAGTCACTGAACTTTCTTTACTCACATTGCTATTATCGTTATAAAAACTGTCATCTACTTTATAAATAACCTTATTTGAAATTCCCTCTAGAAAATGAGTATAAACCCCTTCATATTCACCTATTTCAAGATTTTTATAAAGATACATATCAGTGGTTTTTAAAGGTATGTTTACTTTTATTTCATTTTCCCCAAAGGAAAAACTAAATAAACATATCATTAAACTTAATATTATTTTCTTCATACATCCTCCATTTTTGTAATTAGTCATATCTTACTTTAACAATTGCTGAACCTTCATAGTATCCTGGATAATCAACTACTTCATTAATTGTCCCAACTATTTTATCTTTCACTTTTCCGTCAGAAGTGTATAAACTTCCATCTTTTGAACTTTGTAATTCCAAATAGACCCTTTGTTTTTCTGAACTATTACTTTTATTAATTAAATCTACAAAACCACTATTGCTAGAATTATTTTTATCTACAAACTCAACCAATACATATCTTTCAGATTCACCTTCTACAGTTATATTACTGGTTATTTTTACATTTGTACTACCTGGAATTTGATCCCCAAAATCCATAGGATCAACTTGAACACTTAAATTTGTAACTATCTCCAACTCAACTTCAATTTCAATTTGTCCATCCTTTTTAGAACTTCCTTGCACTATAGAAAACAGCAGTGTGTATAATATAATTAAACAACCAAATATTTTTTTCATTTCTACCTCCTAACTGTTTAACTCTTATGAATTTATTGTACCTTAATTTTATAAAATAATCAATAGAAAGAAACTTAATATGTTTTTTATAACTAAAATAAAAAATTCCTTCAGTTTTAAACTGAAGGAACAAAAATTTTATTTAAGTGTCATGCCTTTTTTTACCTCATCTATTTTATCAGGTGTCAAATATTTTAAAATCTCAAATCCAAGTTCTTGAGAATAACCTGAACCACTTGCAGTTAGCAAATTACCATCTAAAACAATGGGCTTTTTAATTATATTACAGAAATCTTTTACTAAATCGTAACAACCAAAATGTAGAGTAATATTTCTATTATCAATCATTCTTCTTCTTCCTAAGGAAGAAGGAGCCCCACAAATTGCAGCTACTAATTTATTATTCTCTAAATAATATTTAGTTAATTCCATAGCTTCATCTGATTTAAAAAGATTTTCATATCCAGAATATCCTCCTGGCAAAAATATACCACTAGCATCTTTGTAATCTTTAAATAATTCATCAGCTTTAACCATAACCCCTTGAGCTGAATTTACTTCAAGAGTTTTGTTAATGGATAAAGTTACAACTTTTATCCCAGCTCTTCTCATAATATCAATAGGAGCCATTGCTTCTAAAATTTCAAAACCTTCAGCTAATAAAACATATACTTTTTTCATTTGAATACCTCCATTCCTTTGAATAAAAACATTTAAATTTATTTTTCTTGATCTATTTTCATTTGAATATAATCGTCATAATCCATTAATTTATCAATAACACTTCCATCAGGTAGTATTTCAATAATTCTATTGGCTACAGTTTGAATAAATTCATGGTCGTGGGCTGAAAATAAAACAGTCCCAGTAAATTTAGAAAGAGCTTTATTTAAAGATGTAATTGATTCAAGGTCCAAATGATCTGTTGGATTATCAAATAATAAAGCATTTGCTCCTGACATCATCATTTTAGATAACATACATCTAACTTTTTCTCCTCCTGATAAAACTGAAGCTTTCTTTTGAGATTCTTCCCCTGTAAATAACATTCTTCCTAGGAATCCTCTGATAAATGATTCATGTTTGTCTGTTGAATATGGTCTTAACCAATCAACTAAATTTTCTTCAATACCATCAAAATATTTGGAATTATCCTTAGGCATATAAGCTGATGTAACTGTAACCCCCCAAGTAACCGTACCTGAATCAGGTTCCATTTCTCCTGCTAAGATAGAAAGAAGAGTTGTTTTTAATATATCATTATCACAAATAAATATAACCTTATCAGTATTATTTATTGTAAATGATAAATTTTCAAATAATTTAACTCCATTTATCGATTTAGAAATATTTTCAACTTTCAACATATTATTTCCAGGTTCTCTAGTTGGTTTAAATTCAATAAATGGATATTTTCTATTAGAAACTTGCATATCCTCAAGTTGTAATTTTTCAAGTTGTTTTTTTCTTGAAGTAGCTTGTTTTGATTTTGAAGCATTGGCACTGAATTTAGCAATAAATTCTTGTAATTCTTGTCTTTTTTGTTCTATCTTTTTATTTTTATTAGAAAGAAGTCCTAACATTAATTGACTAGATTCATACCAAAAATCATAGTTTCCAACAAACATTTTTATTTTACCAAAATCTATATCAGCTATATGTGTACAAACTTTATTTAAGAAATGTCTATCATGAGATACAACAATTACAGTAGTATCTGTTAAATTTATAAGAAAATTTTCTAGCCAAGTAACAGCTTTTATATCAAGACCATTTGTAGGCTCATCAAGTAATAAAACATCAGGATTTCCAAAAATAGCTTGAGCAAGTAATATTTTAACCTTTAGACTTTCATCTAATTCTTTCATTAGAGATTCATGATATTTTGCTTCTACACCTAAACCAGTAAGTAACATTGCAGCTTCAGGTTCAGCGTCCCATCCGTTTAATTCTGCAAATTCTCCTTCTAAATCAGCAGCTTTCATACCATCTTCATCAGTAAATTCTTCCTTTGCATAAATTGCATTTTTAGCTTCAATTATACTCCAAAGTTTTTTGTGTCCCATAAGAACAACATCTAAAACTTTAATTTCTTCAAAAGCAAAGTGATTTTGAGAAAGAACAGCCATTCTTTTATTTTTGTCTAAAATAACGTCTCCCTCAGTTGGTGACATTTCACCAGATAATATTTTAACAAAAGTAGATTTACCAGCACCATTGGCACCAATAAGTCCATAACAGTTTCCAGGTGTAAATTTTATATTTATATCTTCAAATAGTTTTTTATCTGGAAATCTCATAGTAAGATTGCTTGTTGAAATCATTAATTAATATTCCTCCTAATTATTTTATTATATCCAGAGTATTATATCATAAATTTAAGTAAATTAAAACTTGGAATACTAAATAACCAATAATATATAAAAAAAATCTTGATGTTGTATAAATATAATGTTATTATATTCTTTGTTAAAAAATAAATTAAATTAACCAAGGAAGAAAAATGAAAAATATGTTATCGCCTTTAAAAATAAAAAATATAGAAGTAAAGAATAGAGTTGTTTTGCCACCTTTAGTTAGATTTTCAATGATCGGAACTGACGGGAAAGTTACGGAAAAACTTTTGAATTGGTATGAAGAAATAGCTAGAGATGGAATTGGAATGATTATAGTAGAAGCAACTTGCGTGGATAAAAATGGTAAACTTAGAGATAATCAACTTGGTTTATGGGATGATTCCTTTATTGACGGATTAAAAAAAATATCTGCTATTGGTAAAAAATATAGTGTTCCCATGTTAATACAAATTCATCATGCAGGCTTTAAAAAAGATTTCAATTTAGTTAAAGAAGAAGTGCTAGATAATATTTTAGATATGTTTGTCCTTGCTTTTGAAAGAGCAAAAAAAGCTGGTTTTGATGGAATAGAAATTCATGGAGCTCACACATACCTATTAAGTCAATTAAACTCTAAACTTCACAATACTAGATTTGATAAATACGGTGGAAGTTTTGAAAAAAGAATGTATTTTAACAAAACTTTAATCCAAAGAACAAAAAATTTATTTGATGATAACTTTATATTGGGATATAGAATGGGTGGAAATGAACCTAGTCTTGAAGATGGAATCAAAATAGCAAAATATCTTGAAGAGTTAGGGATTGATCTACTTCATGTTTCCACAGGAATTCCAGATGATAGTTTTAGACAAAATGTTAAAATAAATGACTTCCCTGAAGATTTCCCACTAGATTGGGTAATTTACATGGGAATTAAAATAAGAGAAAATTTAAATATCCCAGTTATAGGTGTTAGAAATATAAAAAAAGAAACACAAGTAAGTTATTTAATAGAAAATAATCTGCTAGATTTAGTTGCTGTGGGAAGAGCTATGATATTTACCAAAAGATGGATGCATAAAGCTATCCTTTCCTATAAAAAAAGAAATAATACAAATGAGGTGTAGATATGATTCCTAAAACTATTGATATATTTTGTGAGGTTATTGATAACTATGGGGATATAGGAGTTATTTATAGGCTAGCTAAGGAATTAAAAAGAGTCTATGGGAAAGTTCGAATAAGAATAATTCTAAATAAATTAGAAGAATTATTGAAAATCAATCCTAAAGCTAAAGACTTAAATTATCAAGAGATAGATGACATTATATATATAAAAAAATATTTTTTAAAAAAAGAATTAAAAAAACTTGGAGTTTCTGATATAATAATAGAGGCTTTCGGTTGCGATATATTTAAAGATTATATAGATATAGCTAAAGAAAAGTCAAAACTTTGGATAAACTTAGAGTATCTTTCAGGAGAAAAATGGATTGAAGATTTTCATTTAAAAGAATCATTAATAGATTCTAAAAGTTTAAAAAAGATTTTTTATATGCCAGGTTTTACTAATGAAAGTGGAGGAATCATAGTAGATGAAACTTTCATAGAAAGAAAAAATTATAGTAAAATAAATAAATATAAAATATTGGAAAAATATTTTCCAAAAATATCTTTCAAAGATAAAATAGTTGGTACAATTTTTTCCTATGAAAAGAATTTTGAAAATTTATTAATAGAATTAAATAGAATGAATAAAGATACAGTTTTATTTCTCATGGGGGATAAAACTCAAGAAAGTATCTCAAAAATTTTAAAAAATAATCTTATTGAAAATTTTGGAAATTTTATCAAGTATGATAAAATAATCATAAAGAATATGAATTTTTTATCTCAAGAAGATTATGAAGAATTAATTTCTGCTTCAGATTTTAATTTTACTAGAGGTGAGGATTCTATTATTAGAGCTTTAGTTCTAGGAAAACCTTTTTTATGGCACATATATCTGCAAGAAGATAGGGTTCATATGGACAAATTAAATGCCTTCATAGATAGATTTGAAGAAAGTATCAGCCTTTCTAACAAGGAAAAGGATATTTTTAAAAAATATAAAAAACTTTTAAGAGATTATAATGATAGGGATGAAAATTCTTTGAAATTTGGAAATGAAAATTATTCAGTTTTATTTGAAAATTTTTCTGTAATAGAAAATATTTGTCAAAAATACAGTGTTTTTTTAACTGAAAAATGCAACTTGGTGGAAAAATTAAAAACGTATATAAAAGGATTTTAAAGGGGGATAATAAATGAAAGTAGCACAAGAATTAAGACAAGGGTCTACTATAAGAATAGGAAACGTTCCATTTATCGTAATGAAGGCTGAGTTTAATAAATCAGGAAGGAATTCAGCAGTAATGAAATTAAAAATGAAAAATTTATTAGCTGGAAATACAGTAGATACAGTTCTTAAAGCTGATGATAAAGTAGATGATATAAGATTAGAAAGAGTAACTGCTATTTACTCTTATTCTGATGGAGATAATTATATTTTTTCAAATCCAGAAACTTGGGATCAAATTGAATTAACTGAAGAAGATTTAGGAAACTCAATCAATTATTTAGAAGAAGAAATGACAGTTGAAATTCAATATTATGAAGAAACTCCAGTTAGCGTAGAATTACCTACATTTGTTGAAAGACAAGTAGAATATACAGAACCAGGATTAAGAGGAGATACTACAGGAAAAGCTCTTAAACCAGCTAAATTAATAACAGGATTTGAAATTCAAGTACCTTTATTTGTAGAACAAGGGGAATGGATCAAAATAGACACAAGAAACAATACATATGTTGAAAGAATAAAAAAATAATAGTAATAAAAATAGTAAAAAAAGAAGAGAATATCTCTTCTTTTTTTTTACATCCATTTAATTGAACTTTCTTTTCTTGGTGCAGTTCTCAAATATTTAACATCTGGATATCCAATAATCATACAATTTACAATTTTTGTATTTTCTTCTAAATTTAAGAATTTTTTTATTTTATCACTATTTTGACTAGCTAATATAAAGAACCCACTATATAAAGCTCCAAGACCAAGTGCATTACACATAAGCTCCATATTGGATGAAGCAAGACCTGCATTTAATTCGTTTGGTGAAGTTATTATTATTATATTTTTTGAAAAAAAGAAAAGACTATCTTGTTTATTTGGATTTCTCTTAAAAACTTTATACATCATTTTCCAAATTCTAGCATATTTCAATTCTTTTTCAATAGTTGAATTTTTCATAATTTTTTCAGCTAAATTATTTAAAGATTCTAATACTAATTCCCTTAATTCCTGAATTTTATCATGAACTACCACATAGGAAACATTTTGAACATTGGCAGCTGTTGGAGTGTACCTTCCAGCTTGAATAATTTTTAAAAGTTTCTCTTCTTCTATTTCCTTATCTTTAAATTTTCTTATTGTTCTTCTAAATTTTATAAAATTTAATAAATTATCACTCTTAACATGGAAAGTTTCTTTGTCATATTCTATGACTTCATTCATATTATACTCATCTGTAGAAACAGCATTAACAGGACATATGGCAATACAGTGACCACATTTTATACAATCTTTATTTTTTATAAAAGCCTTATCCTTGATAAAAGTAATATCCTTTACAAAACAATCTTCTATACAAAGACCACATCCAACACATTTTTCATTATCTACTCTAAACATTTATTCCCCCTAAGTTAAATAGACTTCAATCCTTTTTAATAAAATAGCATCTTACAATTTGAAAAATTTATATAAATTTCTTTTCCTTTTTTATTTTTAAGAACAATTATTTCATTAAACTCGTCTAATCTTGATATTTCAAATTCATCATATAATTTAATTTCATTATCCCTTAAAAAATTAAGTAACTTTATATTATCTATAACTCTTTTTAAAATAAATTTGTCCCCTTCTTTCAATTGGATTATTGAATTTTTAGAAATATTTTCTATTTCACCATTTTCATTAGGTATTGGACTTCCATGACAACAAAATTTAGGCTTTCCTAAAAAATCATATAATTTATTAGTCACTATGTCACTACTAACATGTTGTAATTTTTCAGCTTCTGTATGAACTTGTGTCCAGTCAAGATTTAAAAATTCTGATAAAAAAACTTCCCAAACATGATGAACTCTAACTAATCTAATAGCTTGCTCTCTACCTTCTACACTTAATTTCACTCCCTTATATGGAACATATTCCACAAGAAAATTATCTGCTAATTTCTTTATCATTTCCAAAACACTTTGAACAGTATATTTCATTTTAAGAGCTATATCACTAGTTTTTACATATTCCTTTTTATTTTCATTAGATAATTCATATATTATTTTAAGATAATTTTCTTCTGTAATATTCATTCATCCCCCTTACAAATAAAGCCAATAAAAATACTCCAATATTTACACTAGATACTACTCCTGATATTGCTATGTCGTATTTAAAGGCTATTGTGTAACCTAACAAACTATTAAAAATACCTATTACTATAGATAAATATATGGTTTTTTTTAAATCCTTTGTAAATAACAAACTTGTAATACTAGGACCAATTATTAAACTTATTACTAAAATAACTCCTACAACATTAAATGAAGCTACTGCAGTTATTGAAATTAAACTTAAAAATAGATAATGTACTATTAAAACTGACACTCCTGATGTTTTTGCAAAAATTTCATCAAAAGAAATAAGCTTTAGTTCCTTATAAAAAAATAGTATGAATACCGTTGTAATAATGGCTATAATTAAAGCTATATATAATGCTAAGGGTCCTAAATCAAAATCATTTATTTTAAATCTTTGGAAAATTATAAACTCTAATTTTCCAAATAAAGCTGAATTTACACTTATTTGTGAATTTTTCAATTCTCTGTCCATTATTAATACCCCTATACTAAAAAATAGTGGGAAGATTAATCCTATTGCAGCTCCTTTTTCTATCTTTGTATTTGATAAAATTTCTATTAAACAAACAGTAAGTACACAAATAAGAGATGCTCCTATAATAAGAAATGGAGAATTTATATCCTTTGTAATTAAATAAACTAGAACAACTCCTAACAAAACAGTATGACTTATTGCATCCATAAGCATGGCCATTTTCCTAAGAGAAATAAAAACTCCTATTAAAGAACAAGTAAATGACGTTAATATTAGTATGCTTAAAATTTCCAAATTCATTTTATTTCACCTTCTTAAATATTATAGATGTCACTGCAATTAAACTTGATATAACAACTATAATAGGTCCTATTGATAAATCTGGATTATTAAGACTTACAAGAGTACCTAAAAAACCAGATATTCCACCAAAAAAACCAGATAAAATTAAATTGTTGTAAAAAGAATTACTCCATTGTCTAGCAGCAATGCTAGGAGCAATAAGTACTGACGTCATTAATATTACTCCAATAAATCTAATTCCTATCATTATTACAACTATAACCAATATTGTTATTAACCCATCTAAAATTTTAGAGGAATATCCTAAACTTTTAAAAAATTCCTCATCAAATATAAATAATTTTATTTCTTTTCTTAATAAAATTATTATAAAAATAACTATAATTGAAATAATTGAAATAATTTCTATGTCTGAAAATAAAATTGTAGCAACTTCTCCAAATATAAAATTTTCTAAACCTGATTGATTTGGATTACCTGTATTTTGGACTATTGATAATAAAACCTGACCTAGACCAAAAAAACCAGATAAAATTAAAGCCAAAGAGGAATCATATTTTATTTTAGAATATTTTTTTATTTTTTTTATAATAATCAATGAAATTGCAGAAAAACAACCTGCTCCAATTAATAATAATTCCATGTTTTTATTTTTCATAATCATAAAAGAAAGAATCACTCCTGGAAAACTAGCATGAGCTAAGGCATTTCCAACTAATGCTTCTTTTCTTAAAGTTATTATTGTTCCTAATATTCCTGAAACGCACCCTATTAAAGTAGTTCCTATTATAACTATAATTAATATATAATTATTAGCAATTAAAGTTTCCATATTTTCCCCTGTTAATAATTTCTATAAAAAGTTTTGTTGATATTTTCCTCTATAAAAATATCCTCTGTTTCTCCTATAGCAACTATTTTCCTATTTATCATAATTAAATAGTCAAAATAATCCTTAACTTTTTCTAGATTATGATGAACTACCAATACAGTTTTCCCCATTTCTTTTAATTTTTTTAATATTTCGATAATTTCTTTTTCTGTTTTTATGTCTACTCCTTGAAAAGGTTCATCCATAAAATATATCTCTGCTTCTTGCATAAGAGCCCTCGCTATAAAGACTCTTTGTTTTTCTCCCCCTGATAATTGAGAAATTTGCCTATCAAAATATTTTTCAATATTTAGCTTTTTTAAATTTTTAATCGCTTTTTCTTTCTCTTTTTTCCCAGGACTTTTAAATAGACCTAATCTGCCATAAGATCCCATAATAACAACATCTAAAACAGTTGTTGGAAAATCCCAATCCACAGTATCTCTTTGGGGTATGTAGGCTATTTTTTTTAAATATTTTCTATAATCTTCCCCTTGAAATTTTACAATTCCAGAATTTTTTTTAACTATATTTAAAATTCCTTTGATAAATGTGGATTTCCCTCCCCCATTTGGTCCTATTATACCTATTAGTTTCCCCTTAGGTATTTCCATATTAATATTAGATAATATTTTTTTGTCCTCATATGAAACTGTTAAATCTTTTATAGAGATGGCTATTTCCATATTTCTCTCCTTATTTTAATCCTTGAACAATTGTATCTATATTTTTTTTATAGTATTTTATATATGTGTCTGCACCACTTTCCTTATCACCAAGAGAACCTACATATAATTTTCCACCTATTTTTACATTCCAATTTTGTCTTGCACTAGTTTGAACAATTGTATTTAATATGCTTTCTGGAGCTGAATTTTCTAAAAATATTGTTTTTATTCTTCTATCTTTTAAATAAGTTACTAAATTATTAATTGTATTTATTCCAATCTCCCTTTCAGAAGAAATACCCTTAACATAATTAGTTTCAAATGAGTATTCCCTTGCAAAATAATTAAAAGCTCTATGGGAAGTTACTAATATTCTTTTATCTTTATCTATTTTGTTCAACTGCTCTCTTGTATAATCATCTAATTTACTTAATTTTTCTATATACTCATCCTTTGATTTTTTATAATAATCTTGATTTTTTACATCCATTTTTATTAATCTTTTCTCTAATATTTCAGCTGCATCCTTCCACAACTCTAAACTTAAAAATATATGGGGATCATATTCTCCGCTTTCCATTAAAATAAGCTTATTTTTGTTCAATTCATCTCCAATAACAAGAAGTTTATTTTTGTCTATATTTTTTAAACACTCTTCCATTTTACCTTCCAAGTAAAGACCATTAACAACTAATAAATCTCCCTTCATTATATTCTTTGTGTCACTTAGCTTAGGTTGGTAAGAGTGAGGGCTAACTCCATTATTCATAAGAATTGTAACATTAACCTTTTCTCCTCCAATTTCTTTGACTAAATCACCTAGCATAGTTGTAGTAGCTATAACATTTAATTTTTCATTTATTTTTTGGTCAACTTTATCTTGTCTTCCACAACCTAAAATAAAAATCATTAAAATCAATATTTCTAGTCTTTTTATAATTTTCATTACTATTCTCCTTTCTATTTTAAGGCTACCCTTAAAATATTTTTAATACAGATATGTCACATTCATTAGTATATCCCTTAACTAAACAAAAATCAAGCTTTTTTTAGCTATCTTCGAACATAAAATTATATATTGTTTCGTTTTTAATGATGATAAAATCATATATTAACAAAAAAATAAAGGAACAAGAATTTTTTTTTATTGTTACCTTTCAATTTCTCTAAAAAAATGATATCATATGCGGATAAACTTAAACAAATATTAATAATGAAGGGAAGTAATTATGGACATTAAATTAAGAAAAGTTGTTATTATTGGAGCAGGACACGTTGGGTCCCATGTTGGTTTTTCCTTTGTAACTCAAGGAGCCTGTGATGAGTTAGTATATATTGACACTAACACTGATAAAGCTATTGCACAAGCTGAAGATACTGAGGATGCTGTTGTATATTTACCTCATAATGTAAATGTTAAAACTGGTAATTATTCAGATATAGATGATGCTGAAATAATCGTTATCTCAGCTGGACCTCTTCCAAATATGAATCAAACTAGAATGGATACTTTAAAAGATACAATAGAATGCATAAAACCAATTGTTAAAGGAATTAAAGAATCTAAATTTAGTGGAATTATAATAAATATTTCAAATCCTGCAGATGTTATCACACATTATTTACAAAAAAATATAGGTTACCCTTCTGAAAGAATACTATCAACAAGTACTACCCTTGATTCTTCTAGATTAAGAAAAGTCTTATCCCGTGAATTAAATATAGATCAAAAATCTATTTATGCATATGTTATGGGAGAACATGGAGAAAGTCAAATGGTCCCTTGGTCTTGTGCTTCTATTTTTGGAAAAAACCTATGTGATTTAATGAAAGAATATCCAGAAACTTATGGACATCTTAATTTGGAAAAAATAGCAAATGATGCAAGACTTGGAGGATGGATAGTTCTAAAAGGAAAAGGATCTACAGAATTTGGTATTGGAACTTCTTGTGTTGAAATAGCTAAAACAATATTTTCTGATGAAAGAAAAGTATGTATGGTCTCAACTTTATTAAAAGGTCAATATGGACAAGAAAATGTTTATGCTAGTGTTCCTGCGATAGTTGGAAAAGATGGAGTTGTTGATATTATTGAATTACCTTTAAATGATAGTGAATTAAAAGAATTTTCTAATTCATGCGAAGTAATGAGAAAAAATTTCAATTTAAGTCTTACGTATTAAATAAAAAATCTCATTAACTTAATAGTTAATGAGATTTCTTTTTAATTATTATTTTTTTATTTGTTTTATAACATCCATAACTGTTCCATCTCTATATTCTACAACTCCAACTATTGTATCTGAATACTGAGTTTTTTCAGGTTTGCCTGTTAATTTTTCAACTTCTTCTCTTAATTTTTCTATTGTTTTTGTTTTTATTCCTGCATTATCCAAAGCTTCTTGAATATCTTTTCTTCTTGGATTTACACAAATCCCTCTTTCTGTAACTAATACATCCACTGTTTCTCCTGGAGTAACTACAGTTGTTACCTTATCTGTAACTATTGGAATTCTTTTTCTCATTGTTGGAGCAACAACAACTGTAAGCTTAGCTCCTGCTGCTGTATCTGGTGCTCCACCTTGAGCTCCCATAATCATCCCTGTTGATCCAGTCAATGAATTAATGTTAAAGTCTGTATCTATTTCTGTCGCTGACAATATCATCATATCCAATTGATGAGCAACACATCCTTTATTATGAGGATTAGCATACATTGATGATGACATTTCTATATGATTTACATTTTTACCTAAAGATTTTATAACTGATGTATCAAAACTTTGAGTATCAAATAATGCATCGAAATATCCTTCTTCTAAAAATTCAACTAAATATCCTGTTGCTCCACCTGAAGCAAAAGATCCTTTTATTTCATTTTCTCTCATGTATTCTTTTAAAAATCTACAAACAGCAAGAGATGATCCTCCTGATCCTGCTTGGAAAGAAAAACCATTTTTAATAACTCCTGAAGCTATTAAAACTTCTGATGCTTTTTCTGCTATTAATAATTCTTGAGGATTTTTAGTTATTCTTGTTGCACCTGTAGCTATTTTTTCTGGATCACCAATTTCTTCAACTTCAACTATATAATCCACATCTGTCATTTCTATTGATATACTTTTTAATGGAAATGGAACTAAATTATCTGTTATTGCTACTACTTTTTCAGCAAATTTAACATCAACCATAGGATATCCCATAGCTCCAAAAGCTGATTTTCCTTGATGACCATTCATATTCCCAAGAGTATCACAAGTAGGAGCTGCTACAAAAGCTACATCTATTTTTATTTCTCCTGATTCAATAGCTCTTGCTCTTCCACCATGAGTTCTAAAAATAACTGGTTTTCCTAAAATATTATTTTTTGAAATTTCTTTAGCTATTGTTCCTCTTAATCCTGAAGTGTTAATCCCTGTTATAACACCAGATTTAATATGTTCTAAGATTGGTTCATGAGCCTTAGTTAGTGATGAAGCTACTAAATTTATGTTTTTAATTCCCATTTTTGCTATTTCATCCATAACCATATTTAAAACATAGTCACCATTTCTTAAATGATGATGAAAAGAAATTGTCATACCATCTTTTAACCCGCATTTTTCTATTGCTTCTTTTATTGTTTCAACTAATTTTTTATCCCCTGGTTTAGAAAAACTTTTAGTTGGAGCATATTTTTTCCCTTCTGGTTTTGTAGCAAAAGGTCCTGCATATGGTTTTACTTCTCCATAACCTTCTATATATTCTGGTAATTCTCTATCAACTTTATTTTTTATAATTTTCAATTTATTCATCTCCCTTACTTAATAACTCCTGCTGCTTTTGCAAGATTTACAACTTTTTGAGCTTTTGAAATAATTGGTATATCAATCATTTTACCATTCACTTGAATTACTCCACCATTTTCTATATCAGCTTCTTCAGCAGCCTTTACAATTATTAATGATTTTTCAATTTCTTTTTTACTAGGAGTAAAAATACTATGAATTTCTTTTATTTGTGATGGATGTACACATGATTTACCAGCAAATCCCATATTTACTGAATTTTGAATTTCTTTTTTGAATCCTTCAATATCATCAAGGAAAGCCCAAACAGTGTCAATAGCATCTATACCAGCTCTTGCTGCAGCCATTACTACCATGCTTTTAGCTACAAATATTTCTTTTCCTTCTTTTGTTCTTTCAGCTCCCAATGTTCTTGTAAAATCTTCAGCTCCAAATGACATTGTTACTACTCTATCTGAGGCTGTTGCTATTTCATAAGCATTGTTCACTGCTGTAGGAGTTTCTAAAGATGCTTGTATTTTACAAGAACCTATTTCTATTCCATGCTCTTTTTCAACTTCTGTTAATAAAGCATCTAATTCTTTTATTTGTTCAGGAGTATCTGTCATAGCTAGTCTCATATATCTAAGACCTGCTGGAACTAAAACTCTTACATCTTTTTCTCCAAATTCTGTGTAAAGTGGATTTAAACGAGCATATATTTCAGTATCCCCATAATCTATAGTTTTTAAAGCTTCTGCAAATAAATCTCTTGCTGCATCTTTTTCTGCATACTTTATTGCATCTTCTAAATCAAATATTACACAATCAGATCCATAAAGATGGGCCATAGCTAACATTTTAGGATTATTAGCTGGAGAAAATAACATTGTTCTTCTTGATTTTTTTGGTGCTCTAGTAGCTTTACCCATTATTTATCATCTCCTTGTTGTGCTCTATGCAAAGCTGTTCTTGTTCTTCCTTTTATTACAAAATCTAAAGCTCCGAAATCTTGTACTTTAACCTTTGCATTTTCTACTTTTTCTTCTTCTAAAACTTCTCTAACTGCTTTTTCCATTAATTTTCCAAACATTTTTTTTAGTTTAGATTCTACTTCAACTTCAATACCGTTACAATTTAAATCTACAGTAACCAAAGCATCAGAATTTTTTTCATTTCCACAAATTCCAATCATATCTTTATCTCCTTTAATTTTAAGTATTTATTTATAATATTTTATCCAAATATATTTAATAATACCCCTGCTGCAACTGCTGACCCTATTACTCCTGCAACATTTGGTCCCATTGCATGCATTAATAAAAAGTTTGCAGGATTTTCTTCTTGACCAACTTTTTGTACTACTC
>NZ_WJWY01000027.1 GCF_010367435.1 Fusobacterium sp. IOR10 | reverse complement strand
TATAAGTCCAATAACCCTTGTTCCTGCTGTTAAACCAATGATAATACCTAGCGTAACCCCTATAACTAATTTGAGTATTAATGAATCTTTAATTTTTCCCATGATATCCTCCCTAAATGTATAATAAATTTCTAAACGATCACAAAATAATAATACTACTTTTTATTTGAAAAATCAACTTTTTTAAATAAAAATGTTTTATTATAGTTTGTTATATTCGCTTTTTATGCTTTTTCTTTAGAAGCCTCATTGGAATTCAATATAAATCTATCTAAAATCTTTTTAATTAATCTTATTGTCCTATTTTCTATATCATTCATTGTAGAGTTACATGTTAAACAATCTTTAATTTCCAAGTCTAAACAATTTTTTTCAAGATAATTTAGTCCTAAATTTAAAAAAAGTTTGAAATTTTTAGCATCGAAACCTAAAAGACATTGAAATAGGAGGTTTTCATTTCTTATATTTTTAATATTTATGTCTATTTGCTTTTCCAATAGAAAGGCAGTTAATTTTTTATTTCTATTTCTAATAGAATGAAATAACATATTTTCTAAATTACTGTCTCTTTCATTAATATTTAATCCTTTATTTAAGAAATAATTAATTAATTCAATTGAATTATCAAAATTTTTATAGGCGATATAATTTAAAATAGGGTATTTTGTTTCTCCTTTTTTTTTGGTACTTCCTCCTAGGAAAATTATCATATCAAGAATGTCAGTATCTTTGTATTTTAACGCTTTAAAAAGAGGAGTTAATTTATTTCTATCAAAATAATTAATATCTTTTTTAGGGATGATACTTTTAATTTTTGAAATTTTTTCCTCTATTCCTTTGAGATTTCCAAACTTAATATTTAAAACTTTGAGCCTCATATTTAGAATTTTATTCTTATTATCTGATTTTTCATAGAATTTTAAAGCCATTTGGTAATCTTTTTTATAAAAATATATATCTCCTAATAATATATATTCATTTTTTTTCATCAAGTATGGGATCATTTTGTTTAGTTCTTTAGTTTGATATTCATTATTAACTAATTTTTTTAATATGATTTTTTTTAGTTCCTCATATCGATAGCCTATATTAAAAATATCAATAATATATTTTAAACATTTAATATCCTTTTTATTTGAAATAATATTATCAATTATCATCTTTTCATATTTTATTTTTTTTGAGGTTAAATTATTATCTTCAATTTTTTTCAAAGCAATTTTATAATCTTCATTTAGGATGTCTTCTTCTATTTCTTTTCTTAATATCCATGTGGAATCTCCTGCATTAATAAAAGCTTCTTGAGCTTCTTCAATTTTGTCTAATATAGTTTTTTCCCCTCTATATACCATTCTTCCTTTGTAGATTCCAATTTGTCACCTATTATTTTATTTACTGTATTGTCATTTTTATTATTTAAATTAAAAATTTTATCAATTTTTTCAAGTAACATTTTTTTATCCTGAGAATCAGAAACTAATATAGCTGCATTTGACCGGTTCATTTTTTTAAGTATTTCAAAATTTATATTTGAAATGTTTAAAGTACCCTCTTCAATAACAAAGTTTTCTTTATAATCTTCAATTCCTTTGTTTCCTATATATTCTTTTCTCATATCTGCTAGACTATTTGCTAAATCAACTATTAATTTGGAATTTCTATAATTTTTAGATAGCATACTTTCAAAAAAATCTATATTTTCCCCATAATATAAATTTCGAATTCTCTCAAAACTAAAAGAATTAAATGCAATCATTTGATGTATATCCCCTGCAATTAACATATTATTTTTATTTTTAAGCAATGAAAATAATAAAAATATTTCAACCTCTGTAAAATCTTGAATTTCATCAATAACTATAAAGTCAAAATGTTCAATTTTATTTAAACAAATTAAAGCCAAATCATTGGAATCATAGTATGAATTTTCGTTTTTCCAAATATTATATTTTTTACAAATTTTATAAACTTCTATTTTTTGTTTATCATCTAAAACACTATAATTTTTACTTAAATTCAAGTAATTTTCTAGGGGTAAAAATTTTTGTGAAAAATCTCTATTCCAATTATCAACATATCCAGCACTCATAAGTCCTTCCAGTATGGCAATGATTTCAAAATATATGTTTAATAGTTCTAGTTTTAATTTTTTAATATTTGGAAATGAAAATTTAATAAATGTTTTAAACAGTTCAAAATTAACAATTTTTCTTTTATCCACTCCTAATTTTTTTCTATAATAATCATTTAAAGAATAAAATTCAGCAATGGACTCATTTTTAGTATCTCTAAATATGTCATATTTTGATTTAATATCTTCTTTTAAAAATAAATTTCTAGTAAAATATCCAACTCTATTTATACGATATTCTTTTTGATAATTTTCTAAATTCAATATTTTTCTAAGTGTTATTGTACTTTTACCACTCCCTGCACTTCCTGCAACAAACAAAGGAGTTTTCTTTTTTAAAGTTTCATATTGTTGATCATTTAGATAATAATATCTTTTATTTTCTGTTTTTTTGAAAAAATCATCATTTTTAAATTCATAAGAAATTATATCGTTATAATTTTTAATTAATTCTTTTTTTTCTTCTCTAGATATATTTTCTTCTTTAGTGTCTTGTTTTAATATATTAAAATCACCTTTTGTTTTTAATTCTAATCTTTTGTTTTTAAGTATTCCCTTATCATGTGTAGAGTATAAAATGAAGGTAATTCTTTCATCTTCTAAGCCTCTTCGCTCTAAAGAAAAAAATATTCGATCCCCATTATTTACTCTAAACTCAAATCTATTTGGAAATCCTTTAATTTTTTTTATCCAAAATCCCTTTGGAATTTCTCTAATATTATTTTTATTATTTTCAATTTCAGAATAGAAATAGTATAACTTATTTTCTATTAATTTTTTTTTTTCCTTTGTAACATTTTTTAAAAAATTCTCTCTAACAAAAAATTTCATTTTAAACCTCTCAATAGTATCTTTTTATGTATAGTATAATACAATTGTTGTTTTTTATCAATAATTTGAATTTGTTAAGATTAAATTAATTTAAAAATTTAAATAAAAAAATAGAGAAGAATTAAATATTCTTCTCTATTAGAAATTAAAAATTATAAATGCATATTTTTTTCTTTTTTCAAAACTATTTCATATTTTTTCAGTTCATCTAAAGCTTCTCCAATTAAGGGACTTAAAAAAGTTATATTAATGACAGTCATTATACCTAAGCCAAAATCAGCCAATGACCAAACAAAGAAATTTTGTTGAATCCCACCTGTATAAACCATTAAAATTATTGATATTTGATATAATATATTGATAATAGTTTTATCACTTATAAAAGTTAGAGCATTTTTTCCATAATAAGCAACAGCTAATATTGTACTTAATGAAAAGAAGGAAATAACAACTACAGTGAATGGTATACCTATCCATCCTATGTGAACTTTTAAAGATTCTTGGAATAAAGCCATTCCACTAAGTTCTCGTCCCTTTAACATCATTCCATTTACTCCAGATATTTTTTCAGCCCCTGCTAGTAATATAACGAAAGCTGTTGCAGAACAAACTACTAAAGTATCAACAAATACTCCTAAGCATTGTACCATACCCTGTTTTGCTGGTTCATCTATATCAACCACTGCTGCTGCATAATTTGAATTTCCACTTCCTGCTTCATTTGAGAATAGTCCTCTTCTAACCCCTTGCATTACAACAATTCCAATTCCACCACCAAAAATTTCTTTTACTCCAAAAGCCATTTGAAATATGTTCATAAGCATAGATGGAATCTTTGAAAAATTAGTTACTAAAACAAATATAACAACTCCTAAATACAAAATTGCCATAATTGGCACTATTTTATTAAGAGTATTTATAATGGTATCTTTTTTACCTCTTCCAAAGATTATACCTGCCACAATTAATGTTAATATTGCTGCAACAATTTTTTGATTAATAGAATAAGCACTTGCAATTGATTCTGTTATGGAATTTGCCATAACTTGAGTTACTCCAACATAACATAAAATTGAAGCTACTGCATAGGCTATTCCAACCTTACCTAATTTTAATCTATTTTTTAATATCCAAGGTGTCCCACCAATATAGTTATTTTCTCCTATTTTATCTCTATATAATACAGCTAGAGTTGCTTCTATAAAAGATGTAGCTGCTCCAAACAATGCAACTATCCACATCCAAAATAAAGCACCTGGACCACCAACAGTAATTGCAGCAACAACTCCTGCTATATTACCAGCTCCAACTCTACAAGCTGTACCTAAAAAGAATGTTTCTAAAGAACTGATTCCATTTTTCTTTTTTTCTTTTTTAGTTAAAATTGATACAATTGTTCCAAATAATCTAAATTGCATAAATTTACTTGCTACAGTTGAGATTAAAGCCGCTCCTATTAACATTACAACTAGAATGTTATTTCCCCATAAAAAATTATTAACCCAGTTAATCAGTGATTTTACTACCATATTTAAAAATTCCTCCGTTTTTTCTGTTTAGAATAAGTATAGCATTATTATTATATAAATAAAAGGAAACAAGAATTTTTCTTTTAA
This sequence comes from Fusobacterium sp. IOR10, assembly GCF_010367435.1. Classification (NCBI taxonomy): domain Bacteria; kingdom Fusobacteriati; phylum Fusobacteriota; class Fusobacteriia; order Fusobacteriales; family Fusobacteriaceae; genus Fusobacterium; species Fusobacterium sp. IOR10. The sequence goes on along the minus strand of NZ_WJWY01000027.1, from coordinate 24,080 downwards.
TTTAGTATATATTTTAAATTAATCTTAAAATTAATGAATATATTATAGGAAGAAAAATAGCAGGAAGCATATTGCTCACTTTAATATATCTTTCTCCAAAGATTACTGTTATTCCTAAAGCTAAAAGGACAACTCCTCCAACTGAAGAAATATCTTGGATTATATCTGGAGTTACCAGGGCAGCAATTCCAGAACCTAGAAAATAAATAATTCCTTCATATAAAATAACTACTATTCCTGAAAAAACAACTCCAATTCCATAAGTAGCAGCAAAAATTATAGCACTAATTCCGTCCATTATAGATTTTATGCTCAAAATTTCACAACTATTTTTTAATGCAATTTCCAAGGGTCCTAATATAGCCATGGATCCAACACAAAACATTATTGTAGAAACTACAAAACCCTTAGCAATTCCAGATTCCCCATTTGTTAATTTCTTTTGAATATAATTTCCAGTTCTTTTTAGTTTGTTATCTAAATCAATCCCTTCTCCTATAATAACTCCAATTACTAAATAAGCTAAATTTAGCATTCCATTTCTATAATTTAAAGCTTCCTTTAAAGCTATAACAACTATACTTAATGCTACTACTTTTATGATACTATTTGACATATTTTTAGAAACATATTTTTTGAATTTACATCCAAGAATTCCGCCTAAAAATATTGCTATTCCATTTAAAAAAATTATCCACATACTTTCCCTCCAATTAAATTATTAACATAAAAATAATTATACCAAACTTATTTCTTAAAAGTAATTTTTATTTTTATTTTACATATATAATTGACATTTTTTCACTATTCTGATATTATTTTTAATCGAAGCCATTTTTATGACTTTACAAAAATTAAAAACGAGGAAAGGGGAATTAGTTTTGCAGAATAAAAATTTAATTGAAAGAATATTTAAAGTTAAAGAAAGAAATTCAACGGTACATACTGAAATTATGGGGGGAATTACTACATTTTTTACCATTGCATACATTATTTTTGTTCATCCTTCTATTTTATCTTTAACTGGAATGGATAAAGGGGCATTAATTAGTGTTACATGTTTAGCAGGTGCAATAGGGACTCTTCTTACTGCTTTTATTGGAAATGTACCAATTACAATGGCACCTGGAATGGGACTTAATGCATTCTTCACTTTTACATTAGTTATGGGGAAAGGAGTGCCTTGGGAAGATGCTTTGGGAATAGTTTTTCTTTCAGGAGTTTTCTTTTTGATTTTAGCTCTATCTGGTCTTAGAGAAAAGTTAGCTCAAGCTATACCAGAACCACTAACTGCTGCAGCAACTGCAGGAATTGGATTATTTATAGCTTTTATTGGTTTAAAAAATATGGGGATTATAGTTGCTCATCCAGCAACTCTTGTTACTCTTGGGAAATTTACCCTTCCTGTTGTTTTGTCTATGCTAGGATTGGCCCTTATGGCTATTTTTGAATTGAAAAGAGTTAAAGGTGGAATTTTATTAAGTATTATAATTATAACAATTATTGGTGCTTTTTTTGGACTTGTTGAGGTTCCTAAAACTTTAATATCTACTCCTCCATCAATAGCTCCAATTGCTTTTAAACTTAATATAATGGGAGCTATGAAATTATCATTACTTGGAGCTATTTTTTCTTTTATGTTTATTGATTTATTTGATTCTTTAGGGCTTTTAATAGCTTGTTACAAAGAAATGGGAATGCAAGATAAAGATGGAAATTATATAGGTCTTGGAAGAATGATGTTTGTTGATGTTACTTCAACAATTTTAGGATCTTTTCTAGGTACTAGTACAGTTACAGCTGTAAGTGAGTCTGCAGCAGGTATAGCTTTAGGAGCTAGAACAGGTTTAGCCTCTTTAGTTACTGGTCTTTTATTTCTATTATCTCTTTTAATAACTCCTGTTGTAGGAATGGTTCCAATGTTTGCTGCTGCTCCTTCTCTAGTTTTAGTTGGAGTTTTTATGTTTAAATCAGTTAAATTTCTAGACTGGACAGATATAAAAGTTTCTGTACCTGGATTTATAACAGTTATTTTTATGCCTCTTACATATAGTATTAGTATTGGACTTAGTTTTGGATTTATCAGTTATATTTTAATGCATTTAGTTGCAGGGGAATATAAGAAAATAAATTTAGTTTTATGGGGAATTGGAGCTTTATCAGTTATAAATTTGGTAGTTTAAATATATTAAAGTTAAGAATTCTATATCTTAACTTTTTTTTTGATCTTTTTGTTTAATTATATGTCTATTTGTGCGTACAACCAATTATTTTTAAATAAATACTTGTAAAAACCTTGAATTCATAATATAATCTTGTAAAATACTGTTTTTAACTATATTTTAAAAGAATAGGTTTTAAAATATATTAATTTATAAATATTACATTTAAATAAGGGGGGTTTATTTTTTATTTTTCAAAGAAGGAAAGATAAAAAATAACAAAAAAATGAAAAAAAAAATAGTAACATTATTTATAAGTTTGTTTTTATTAGGAGCTTGCGGATCAGAAAAAGTTAGTAAAGAAAATATGGTTCCTTCTAATAAAATTGTTGTTAGAATAACTCAAGATCCTGATTTTTTAGATCCACATAAGGCAGTTGCAGCTGCTACTGGAGAGATTTTATTTAATGTTTTTGAAGGACTTATAAAAATAGATTCAAATGGAGATCTTTATCCAGCACTTGCTGAATCTTATAAAGTTTCAGAGGACCATCTCACTTACACTTTTAAAATTAGAAAGGGAATTAAATTTAAAAATGGCGTTGAGCTAACCCCTGCTCTAGTGAAAAAATCTTATGAGAGATTTTTAGATGATGCTTTTCCAGCAAATAGAATTGCAAATGAATTTAAGAAAATTTCAAAATCTATTGAAGTTAATGGAGACGAAGTAATATTTAAATTAAAAAATGCAAATGGAACTGGAATAGCCGCTTTTATGGTTGGAATTGTTTATGAAGAAAATAATAAAATTTATGGAACTGGTCCTTACTATATTGATAGTTATCTTCCAGGAGAAAAAGTTATTGTTAAAAAATTTAATGATTATTGGAATATTTCAGAAGTTGGAAATATAGATGCTGTTGAGTTTAAAATAATTAAAGATGATCAAAGTGCTATTATGGCTTTTCAAATGGGAGAAGTTAATATAATTCATAGACTTTTTGCAGGATATGAAGATATGATTGGGAAGAATAGCAAATTAATAAAAGGAGAACAAAATCTTGTTCAACTTTTAGCTATTAATAACAATGCTGAACCTTTAAATAATTTAAAAGTTAGACAGGCAATTCAATATGCTATAGATAAAAAAGAAATTATTGAAGGTGCTTCTCTTGGTGAGGCTAGTATTGTTGGAAGTGCTTCTAGTCCAATAGTGAAATCTATTTATAATAAAGATACTGAAAATCTTTATTTGTATAATATTGAAAAAGCTAAAGAACTTTTAAAAGAAGCAGGTTATCCAAATGGATTTGAATTAACATTAAAAGCACCATCTAATTATCAAGTTCATGTTGATAGTTCTCAGATTATAAAGGAACAATTAGCAAAAATTGGAATAACTGTGAATATTCAAGAAATAGAATGGGGAACTTGGCTTTCAGAAGTTTATAAAAATAGAAATTATGAATTAACTGTTATTGGTTTTGAAGGGAAACCTTCTCCTTATACTACTTTTAGTAGATATATGTCAAAGGATAAAAGAAATATGATTAATTTTTCAAATAATAGTTATGATCAAATTTTAAGAAAAATTTCAACAGAGAATAGTGATGATAAAAGAATAGAGTTATTTAAGGAAGCTCAAGAAATTTTGACTAAAAATGTTGCCTCTGTATTTTTACAAGCTCCTAATTATATAGTTGCTATTAATAAAAATATTGACGGTTTTAAAATATATCCTTGTTATGTCCTAGACTTATCACTACTTAATTTAAAAAAATAGGAGAAAATTATGTTTTTAATAAAAAAAATTATTTCTTCATTTTTAACTTTATTTTTAGTGTCTCTAATTAGTTTTACTGTGCTTAAAGTAATTCCAGGAGATCCTTTGCTTTCTAAGTTAGGAACAGAGGCAACTGAACAGCAAATAGAAACCTTGAATAAAGAACTAGGTTTAGATAAGCCTAAATATTTAGCCTATGTTGATTGGATAAGTGATGTTAGTAAAGGAGATATGGGAGAGTCAATTCGTTTTTCCGTACCTGTTAACAATCTTATAAAGAAAAGAATGGGAGTAACTATGAATTTAGCCCTTCTATCAATGGGAATAACTATTTTAATTGGATTTCCCTTGGGATTATTTTCAGCTATGATCAATAAAAAAAGAGGATCAGATATTATTTCAACTATAAATATGATAGGAGTTTCAATTCCTTCTTTTTGGAGTGGATTAATATTAATGATGATATTTGGAGTTTATTTTAAAGTCTCCTTTAAAGGGGTGTCTCTTTTTTTACCTGCTTTAACTTTAGCACTATCTAGAATATCAATAACTTCTATATATTTAAAAAATATAATATTAGAAGAGCTTAATAAAGATTATGTTAAGGCAGCAGTAGCAAAGGGAAGAAATAAAAATAATGTAATTGTTACAGATGTTTTAAAAAATATTATGCTACCAATGATAACAATTATTTCAGGACTTTTTGTAAAAATATTAGCAGGAAGTGTTATTATTGAAAGTTTGTTTAACTTGCCTGGATTAGGAAATTTAATGGTTTTAGCTGTTGAAAACAGAGATTTCCCTGTAGTTCAAGCTTTAGTTTTGTATAGTTCTATTATTGTAATATCTGTAAATTTATTTACAGATTTACTATATTGTTATGTGGATCCTAGAATAAAAATATCTTAAGGAGATACTTTAAGTCATGAAAAAAATAAAAAAAAATTTACTTATAGGTGTAGGATTTTTTGTTATATTAATAATAGTTATTATTATAACTAAATTATTTAGTCCTTATGAGGTCACTCAAATAAATATTTCAAACAAGCTTACTTCACCTTCTGTCCATCATTTTTTTGGAACAGATAAATTTGGGAGGGATATATTTACTAGAATTATGGAAGGTGGTAAAATTGCTCTATATGTTGGAGTTTTATCAATTTTCATAGGATTATTAGTTGGTTGTTCCCTTGGAATGTATTCTGGATATATGGGAGGACGTATTGATGAATTTATTATGAGAATAATTGATGCATTTATGTCTTTTCCTGGAATATTACTTGCTTTAATGATGATAACTGCCTTTGGAGCAGGGACTGCTAACACTATAATTGTAATAGGAATTATAAATATTCCTCATTTTACAAGACTTTCAAGGGGTGAAACTTTGAAAGAAAAAGATAAAAATTATACATTGTCTGCTATAACTAGAGGAGCAGGAACATTTTGGATAATTAAAAATTATATTTTTCCAAATATTAGAGGGAAAATTATTATTGCCACAACATTATCCTTTGGTGTCTCTATTTTAACAGAGGCATCTTTGAGCTATCTTGGTCTTGGAGTTCAAGCTCCTTATCCAAGTTGGGGATCTATGCTCCGTGAATCTCAAATATATTTTATATCTTCACCGTGGTATGCTCTTTTTCCAGGAGTCTTTATTACTTTAACAATTTACTCTAGTAATTTACTAGGGGAGTATTTTAGAGAAAAATATAATTCTAAAGGATAGGAATAAATATGAAATTACTTGATATAAAGAATTTAAATATTACTGTTGATTATGGTGATACTGAATTAAATCTTGTGCACAATTTAAATTTTCATGTTAAAAAAGGTGAAATTTTTGGAATTGTTGGGGAATCAGGATGTGGTAAATCCATTACAACCAAATCTATAATGAGAATCTTAGAGCCCAGGTTTCATTTTTATGGAACTATTTGTTATTTAGGTAAAAATTTATTAACTATACCTGAAAAAGAAATGTGTAAAATGAGAGGTAAAAATATAAGTATTGTTTTTCAAGATGCACTTAGTGCTTTAAATCCTTTGAAAAAAATAGGAAAGCAATTACATGAAACTTTGAAAATTCATATAAAAACTTTAAATAAAGATGAAAGAACTGAAAAAATTTTTAAAACTTTAGAAGAATGTGATATTTATAATCCTGAAGAAATTTGTAAAAAATATCCCCATGAACTTTCAGGAGGTCAAAGGCAGAGAATTTTAATTGCCATGGCTGTAATTTGTGAACCTTGTCTTATTATTTGTGACGAATCCACAACTGCACTTGATTTAAGAACTCAACTTAGGGTGATAAAGTTGTTGAAAAAATTAAATAAAGAAAAAAATATGACTATAATGTTTGTGTCCCATGATATTGCTTTAGTTGAATCTATATGTGATAGAGTTATGGTTATGTATGCAGGAAGAAGTGTTGAAATAATAGAGGGGTCATTGAAAAAAGCCTTACATCCATACACCAGGGCTCTCTATAGCATGCTTTTTAGTATGGAAGATAAAAATAAACTGTTGCCATATGTTGTTGGGACTATTATAGAACCTGAAAAAAGAAATTTAAACAAATGTTTCTTTGGTAACAGATGTAAATATTTTAATAATTGTAAAGAAAATGATTTAGTTGAAGTTGAAAAAAATCATTTTGTTGCTTGTGAAAAGGTGATTAAAGATGTTGCTAAAAGTTAAGGATATTAATAAATATTATAACGAAAAGCATGTCCTTAAAAATGTTTCTTTTGAAATTAAAAGAGGTGAAATTTACGGACTTGTGGGAGAATCAGGATGTGGAAAATCAACTACAGCTAAAATTTTAATTGGACTAATTGATAAAAATGGTGGAGAAATTATTTTTAATAATAAAACAATGTGCCAGAAAGGTGCTAGAACATCTAAAAAAATTCAAATGGTTTTCCAAGACCCAAATTCTTCTTTGAATCCAATGAAAAATATAAAGTGGATATTAGAAGAACCTTTTAAATTACATAAGGTTAAAGATAAAAAGATTATTTCAAATAAAATTTTAGAAATGTTGGACATGGCTAATTTAAGTTCAGATATTTTAAAAAAATATCCATATGAAATGAGTGGAGGACAGAAACAAAAAATTGCAATAATTCTTGCATTGTTATCAAATCCTATACTTTTAATTGCAGATGAAGCTGTTTCGTCTTTGGATTTATCTGGACAAGCTAGTATTTTAAATTTTTTTAAAAAATTACAACAAGAATTAAAACTGTCGTATCTTTTCATTTCACATGATTTAAGGGTAGTTTATCACATGTGTGATAGGATAGGAGTTATGAGACATGGAGAAATTGTAGAAGAAGGAACTCCTCAAGAAATTTATTCTAACCCAAAACATGAATATACCAAAGCTTTACTTAGAGCTCTTCCAAGTTCTCCGGAATTCATGAAGGAGCTAGACAACATTTAAATATATAATTTATCAGGAGGACTAGCATGGAAAAGGACAACTTAACCCAAATTATCAATTTAATCAAAAGAAATATTTCTCTTTGTGATTTAGGATATTTATACGCTCATAATGGATATGATGATGAACGTTATCAAGAATTAAAAGAAATTAATATGAAATTACTTAATCTAATTACAGATAATGATTTAGAAGAGTTGTGTAATTTTTATTTGCCAATTAAAGAATATCCAACTCCTAAAGTTGAAGTAAGAGGAATGTTATTTAATGAAAAAAATGAAATTCTTATGGTTGAAGAAAAATTAGACAAAGGTAAATGGTCTATTCCAGGGGGATGGGCAGATATTGGTTTTTCACCTAAAGAAATGATTATAAAGGAAATGAAGGAAGAAACTGGACTTGATGTAAAAGTTGTTAAAGTTTTAGCTATTTTAGATAAGAAGTTTTATGATCATCCTGAAGAGCCTTTTTATACATACAAAATTGTATTTTTATGTGAAAAAATTTCAGGTGAATTAAGGAATACATTTGACATTGATGATGTAAGATTTTTTCCTTTAAGCTCTCTTCCACCTTTATCAAAACCTAGAATATTAAAAGAGCAAATTGATTTACTTTGTAAACTAATAAATGATAATGACTCACAAGTATATTGTGATTAAAAATATATAATGAAAATAGCGAGGACACCTCCCCGCTATTTTTTATATATTTAAATCAATATACCTAACAAATTTATTTAGTTTCTTTAATTTCCCCTTGAGCTGCAGCAATTTTAGCTATTAGCAATCTATAAGGAGAACAAGATACATAATCAAGTCCTATTTTATTACAAAACTCTACGCTGCTTGGCTCTCCACCATGTTCTCCACAGATTCCAAGTTTTATGTCTTTTTTTATATTTCTAGCTTTTTTAATGGCCATTTTCATCAATTCTCCAACACCCTCTTGATCAAGTTTCACAAAGGGATCATTTTCAAATATTCCTTTTTCCACATATTCTTTAATGAATTTAGCTGCGTCATCTCTAGAAAATCCAAAAGTGATTTGAGTTAAATCATTTGTTCCAAAACTAAAGAAATCAGCTTTTTCTGCTATTTTATCAGCTACAATACATGCTCTTGGAACCTCTATCATTGTTCCTAATTTATAAGATAATTTTTTATTTTTACTTTTAAATATATTTTCAATAACTTTCTCTATTCTATCTTTTAAATAACTTAGTTCTTCTTGAGATCCTACTAGAGGAATCATAATTTCAGGATTTACTTCTATTCCCATATCTTTAACTTCCAAAGCTGCAGTTATAATAGCTCTAACTTGCATTTCATATAACTCTGGGTAAGTTATTCCTAATCTACATCCTCTATGACCCAACATAGGATTTACCTCACGAAGAGATTCAAGTCTTTCTTTTATATTTTCCATATCTATATTCATTAATTCCGATAATTTTTTAATTTCATTTTCAGTTTTTGGCAAAAATTCATGTAAAGGTGGATCAAGTAATCTAACTGTTACTGGTTTCCCTCCCATAACTTCAAAAATTTCAAAGAAATCTTTCTTTTGGAAAGGGTATATTTTATCAATTGCTTGTTTTATTTCCTTAGGAGTATTAGATACAATCATTTCCCTAACTGACCAAATCTTTTCTTCAGCGAAAAACATATGTTCTGTTCTACAAAGTCCTATTCCTTCAGCTCCAAATTTTAATCCTACTTTACAGTCTTTAGGTGTATCTGCATTCATTCTAATTTTTAATCTTCTTGTTTCATCTACCCAAGAAATAAATTTTTCAAAAGCTCCAGATAGTTCAATATCAGTTTTTTCAATATCTCCTAAATAAACTTTTCCAGAGGAACCATCAATGGAAATTAAATCTCCTTCTTTAACTATTATACCTCTAGTTTCAAATTCTCTTTTTTCCTCATTTATAGAAATTTCACTACAACCACTTACACAACATTTCCCCATTCCTCTAGCAACTACTGCTGCATGTGAAGTCATACCACCACGAATTGTTAGTATTCCTTCTGCTATATTCATTCCTTCTATGTCTTCTGGAGAAGTTTCAATTCTTACTAAAATTCCTTTTTTCACTTTTTTCAAAGCTTCACAATCAAAACAAACTTGTCCTGAAGCAGCTCCTGGAGAAGCAGCAAGTCCTTCAGCAATTACTTTTGAATTTTTCAATGCTTCAATAGAGAAATTTTTATGAAGAAGTTGTTCAATATTTTTAGGATCTATTCTTAGAATAGCTTCTTTTTTAGTTATTAATTTTTCTTCAACCATGTCAACTGCAATTTGCACAGCTGCCTTAGATGTTCTTTTTCCATTTCTAGTTTGTAACATATAGAACTTACCTCTTTCAATTGTAAATTCCATATCTTGCATATCTTTATAATGCTTTTCTAGTATATTACAAATATTTAAAAATTCTTTGTAAATATCAGGCATTGTTTCTTCTAAAGAAGCTATTTTTTTAGGAGTTCTGATTCCTGCAACTACATCTTCTCCTTGGGCATTCATTAGATATTCTCCAAATATTTCTTTCTTTCCTGTTGATGGATTTCTTGTGAAAGCAACCCCAGTACCAGAAGTTTCTCCCATATTACCAAAAACCATAGATTGAACATTTACTGCAGTACCTTTAATGCCTTTTATTTCATTTAATTCTCTGTAAATTTTAGCTCTAGAATTATTCCAAGAACTAAATACAGCTTTAACAGCATCTAATAGCTGATTTAGAGGTCCTGTTGGAAAATTTTCTCCAATTTCTCTAATATATAATTCTTTATATCTTTTTACAATTTCCTTTAAATCTTCAGTAGTTAATTCTAAATCTGTTTTTATATTTTTTTCTTCTTTTATTTTATCCATTACTATATCAAATTTATATTTAGGAACTTCCTTTACTACATCCCCAAACATTTGAATAAATCTTCTATAAGAATCCCAAGCAGCTCTTTCATTATTTATTATTTTACTAAGGGATTCAACTGTTTCATCATTAAGACCTAAATTTAAAACTGTATCCATCATTCCAGGCATTGATACAGCAGCACCAGAACGAACTGAAACAAGTAGTGGATTTTCTCCATAACCAAATGTTTTTCCAGTTTCCTTTTCTAATTTTTCTATGTTTGATAATATTTCTTCCTTTAACTCTTCCCAGATATTTTGTCCTTGATTATAAAATTCAGAACAAGCATCTGTTGAAATTGTAAATCCTCCAGGTACAGGGAGTCCAATATTAGTCATTTCTGCTAAATTAGCACCTTTTCCTCCTAATAAATCTCTCATTGTTTTGTTACCTTCGTTAAAAAAATAAATAAATTTTTTCATTTGAATTAGCCTCCTAAAGCTTGTAATAAATAAATTTTAAAGTACACCTTGTTCTTTCATTATCTCAACTATTATTTGAGCTGTTTCTTCTATAGCCTTGTCAGAAACATCAATTATAGGACAACCTATTTTCCTCATTATTCTTTCAGCATATTCTAATTCTTCAATTATTCTACCTAGGGAAGAATAATTGGAACCATTTTTTAATCCAATGCATTTGATTCTTTCTTTTCTTATTTTATTTAACATTTCAACAGAATTAGTTAAGCCAATTATTCTTTTTTTAGATATATCATATAATTCTTTAGGTGGTTCAACTTCTGGAACTAATGGTATATTTAATACTTTAATATGAACTTTATTAGCTAAATATATACTTAGAGGAGTTTTGGAAGTTCTAGAAATTCCAATGAGAACTAAATCAGCATCATTTAACATTCTACTATCTTTTCCATCGTCAAATTTAACAGCAAATTCAATAGCGTCAACACGATTAAAGTATTCTTGATCTAGAACTCTAAATTTACCAGATTCTCTTTTAGGTTTTTTACCTATTTTTATTTTTAAAGCATTTAAAAGAGGATTTAATAAATCAGCATATTGAATATTATGCATTTCACAGAAATGTTTAGCTTTTTCAACAACTTCTAGATTAACAAGTGTAAATAGCATAAAAACATTTGAATAATCACTTATCTTTCTAAATTCTCTATCTAAAGTTTTTAAATCGGAAACATGGCGATGTTTTATTAGATTGTAATTGGAACTTTCCAATTCAAATTGGCTTAAAGCACATTTAACAACTTGTTCTCCAGACTCCCCAAAAGAATCTGAAAAAATATGAATATTAAGCTTTTCCATTTCTACCATCCCTTAAGTTTTATTTTACCTAAATTTATTTTACGACAATTTGAAAAAAAATGCAATAAAATATTAAAAAAAAATCAAATTTAGATTAATAAATACTCAAAATCAACATCTTAATTATTTTTTATTGACAAATATATATTTTTCTGTATAGAAAATTAAAGAAATAATATTGACTTTTATTTTCTTTTGTATTAAAGTTTAATAGCGAGGATTAATTAAATTAAAAAGGAGTTTTTGATTATGAAATTTTTAGAAAAAGAAGAAATAATTACAATTATTAAAAATTTATCCTATTATGATGTTGTAAAAAATACTGCTGCAAATGATTCTTTTGGAATTCCAACAATAGCTCAAATTAATTTAGAAACTGGAAATTTGGAATTTATTCATGAAAATGAACCTAATGGGCTTCTTCTTTTTAGAATAGAGGCAGATGAGGGAATGGAAGATCTAGAGAGTTTAAGTACTGATGAACTAAAAGCTTTAGAACTTGAAAATGTTACAGTGGAAGATATATGTACTGCTTATGCTGATGATATGACAGTTTACTCCAATGATTTTGATTGGGATGAAATTAATAATAACTTGGAAAAAATTTATAATATTTAATGCAAAAATAGTCAATTACAAAAGTAATTGACTATTTTAAATTATAATTAATCGTATTTAATTTTAAATGTGGCATTATCTTCGTAATCACCATCTTCTGTATTATTATTAGCGATAGTTCCTCGAATAATAATATCTCTAGATCCATTAGTATTCATTATTTTAGTTATCTCCTCAGGAGAACTTAAATTAATAGTTATTGTATTCCCATCATTAGTTTCAATTAGAGATTCTTCTGGAAATATAAATTGAATGGGAGCATTATATTCATCAGTGATAGTTATTATTTGGTCTTGTTCAGCTGCAGAACCAGATAAAATTTTATCAAAGTTAAGAGCTTCATTTTGTGTCACATTAAATATTGGAACAACCCTTGCATGAACTTCAACTGGAGAGGTTACAATAGTTTTGCCGTTAATAATTTCAGTTGTATCTTGAGCTATTAATTTTAAAGAAATCATGAGTAAAAGGAAAGAATAAATTATTTTCATTTTTACCTCCTAAAATTGATTAATCATATTTAACAGTTACATCAAAGGTACCAGTATAATCTCCTATAACAGTTGTATCTTCAGCATTGAGGGTACCTTTAATCTTTACGCTACCTTTACCATTTTCATCTAGTACTAATTTTTCTTTTTTTTCAGATGAGAGATATAAAGTCATAGTTTTCTCCCCATCTTTCATTTGAATTGTTTTTGGTATACTGATAGTTACTGTATCTTGGGTATCAGTGGACCCATCTATATCTACATCAGTAAAAGCAATAGCATCTGAAGCCAAAGGAATGTCATTAAATTCCATATTGCTATTTTCAATAGTCAAATTAGCAATAACATTTGCAGTAATGTTTAGATTACCTTCTACAGAATCATCTACATTAACATTTTGAGAAAATATCACAACAGATATTAAAAAAAATAAAATTATTTTCATTATGGCAAGCCTCCTTAAAAAATTAGGCTATTCTTTATAAAAAGAAAGAGGCGTTTACACGCCCCCTTCAAGATAACCTGATTAAGTCTTAAATCTGGAATACTAGTTATATCTAGCTGAAATAGAAACAGTACCAGTATGAATACCAGTATTTTTTGTTGCACCTTCAGCTATTTTACCAGTTACAACTTGAATTAACTCTCCGTTATCGTCTAAAGTCTGTGCAAGACCTGACATATGAGAATCCAAAGTAACAGTAGTTAAATCAGCACCATCTTTTGAGATAGTAGCAGTAGCTGGAACAGTAACAGTAACAGTGTAATTAGGTTGTCCTTTAACTTGCATTTGACCTGCAGTAATCGAATCAGCAGACTCTCCTAAAACGATATCTCCAAAATCTAAAGCTTGTTTTTCGGTAAATTTTAAAAGTTGAACGACATTGGCTTTAATATTTAAGTCACCACTGTATTCACCACTATTATTAACACTTGTTGCTGCCATCCCCATAACTGACATTCCTAAAAATAATCCTAATATTGTTTTTTTCATCTTCAATCCTCCTAATGTTTTTTAGTAAGAATTGCAACTGGCAATCATATTACCGAAGTAACTTAGACCCTATAGTTTTGTGTCACTATCTTTCAATAGCTTTACCGATTATCTTCTAATTAAAGTATATAATGTTATTTTATTTTTGTCAATAGGCTAATTTTTAATTTAAAATCCTTTTTTACTATATTTTAAATATTGTTCATTTCTTTGACGAATATAGTCATTTGATATTGCATAATTAATATCATCTAAAAGCCTATCTTTATCCTCTGGGAAATTTCCCTTAAGATTTAAATAATTAGAAGCATGATTTGATCTAAATATTATTTTTTCATTATCTGGTATATTTATATTTTCAATCATTAATTTTATTTCTTCCATAATTTGGTCTCCAGAAGCTTCTACAAATTCTCCCTTTTTACATTGAATATCAATATCTGTTTCAGGATGTACAACAAGACAAAGTATTCCCAAATAATCAGGTATAATTTTACTAATAACTTTTCCAGTGTTAACAGCATGGTTAGTGCTATCTTTATTTCCTAGTATTCCAGCAATTACAGTAACTGACAATTGAAATCCAATTTTTTTCATTTTTAAAGCAGCCTCTGTAATTTCCTCTGCAGTGGCTCCTTTATTAATTTCTTTTAAAGTTTCATTGTCTCCACTTTCAAGTCCCATATAAACAAGAGAAACTCCAAGATTTCTAATTTCTTCCAATTCTTTTTCTGTTTTTAATAAAATAGATCTAGGGCTTGCATATAAAGAAATTCTTTTAACTTCAGGAAATTTTAAGTTTATATATTTTAAAATTTTAATAAGACTTTCAGTTCTCATTATAAGTGCATCACCATCAGCTAAAAATATTTTATCAATATGTTTTATTTGACTTCTGAAAAAATCAATCTCACTTTTAACTTTTTCAAAAGGTTTTATAGTGAATTGTTTTCCTTTGTACATATTACAAAAAGTACATTTATTGTGAGAGCATCCTAGGGTAATTTGAATTATTAAACTATAGGCTTCACTAGGTGGTCTATAAAGTGGATAATTATATAAGTCATCAATCATTTTAAATCTCCTTTTATATCTAAATTTTTATATCTTATTTTAGTAATATCATAACATTTTTTTTAAAAAAATTAAAGAAAATAAAATAAAGTGCTATACTATAATTAACAAAGAAAAAAGGATGGTGACTGATGTTTAGTACTAATTATAAAGTTAGAGTAGATGATATAAATTATGGTGGTCATATGGGAAATGAAAGAGCATTAGTTTTATTTCAACAAACAAGAACTGAATGGCTTAACTCTATAGGTCTAGATGAACTTAATATTGGAGAGGAGAAGGGCATTATTCAATTGGAATCTCATGTTTATTATTTGAAAGAAGTTGTTTTTGGAGAAGAACTATTATGTTCCATTAAAAATATAGAAATAGTAAGAAGTTATTTTGATATATTCTATGAAGCTAAAAACAAAAATAATGAGATAGTTTTAAAGGGTTCTACTAGAATGATGGCATTTGACTATAAGAGAAAAAAAATAAGTAGAATTCCTAATTTTTTTAAAGAAAAAATTGACAAAATTTAATAATAAGTCGTCTAAAATTTTAGATTTCAAAATTATATACTTAAAGAACTATATTTTTAGGAGGCATAAAATTGGAAAACACAGAAGCAATATTACTATTAAAAAATGAAATAGGAAAAAAAGTAATAGGACAAAAGGATATGATTGATAAGGTTCTCATTGGAATTTTAACAGAAAGTCATATTTTATTAGAAGGGTTACCAGGACTGGCAAAATCCTTAACAGTAAGTACTATTTCAAAAACTCTAGGATTAGAATTTTCCAGAATACAATTCACACCAGATTTATTACCTAGTGATATTATAGGAACTGAAATATACAATGAGAAAACAGGAAAATTCTATACAAGAAAGGGTCCATTATTTGCAAATATAGTTTTGGCAGATGAGATAAACAGAGCCCCTGCAAAGGTTCAAGCTGCACTACTTGAAGCAATGCAAGAAAGACAAGTTACAATATCAAATGAAACTTTTAAATTAGAGAAACCTTTTATAGTGTTAGCAACACAAAATCCCATTGAACAAGATGGAACATATCCATTACCAGAAGCTCAACAAGATAGATTTTTAATGAAGGTTAAAGTAGAATATCCATCTAAAGCTGAAGAAATGGATTTTCTAAATTTAATAACAAGTGATAAAGAATTTGATAATATAGAATTAAAAGAAATTTTAACTAAGGAGAAACTGCAAATTCTAAAAAATCAAGTAAAAAAAGTTCATATTGACGAAAAATTAAAAGAGTATATTTTAGATATAGTTTTTAAAACAAGAGAAAAATCTGAATATATATTATGTGGAGCTTCTCCTAGAGCTAGTATAGCCCTGGTAAAGGCTTCAAAAGCAAATGCTTTTTTAGAAGGCAGAGATTTTGTAATGCCAAAGGATATAAAAAAGGTAATATATGATATTCTTCGTCATAGAATAATATTATCCTATGAAGCAGAAGCTGAAGAAAAAAAAGTTGAAGATGTTATCATGGAAATAATAGAGTCAGTTGACCTTCCTTAGTGATGTTTTAGAAGACAAACTAAAATATCTAAAGAAGGGAGAAGGTATGGATAGAAAAGAACTTTTAAAAAAGATAAGAAAAATAGAGATAAGAACATCAGCCTTAGCAGAGGAATTATTTGTTGGAAAATACCATTCTTGTTTCAAAGGAAACGGGATGGAATTTTCAGATATAAGAAGATATGAGGCTGGAGATGATGTGAAAAGAATAGATTGGAAAACTAGTGCAAGGCAAAGAAAAACTTACGTTAAAGAATATCAAGAGGAAAGAGAGCTTTCAATATATATATTAGTTGATGTTTCTTTATCAAATAGTTTTGCTTCTAAAAAAGACTTAATAACACAGCTTATTGCAACACTAGTTTTTAGTGCTGATAAAAATAACGATAGATTTGGAGCTATATTATTTAGTGATAAAATTGAAAAATTTGTAAAATTAGGTAAAGGAAAAAATCATTCATTGTCAATTATTGAAGCAATGTTAAAAACAGAAATTGAAAGTAAAGGAACTAATATATCAGGAGCTTTAAATTATTTAAATAAAATTCAGAAAAGAAAAGGAATTGTTTTTTTAATTTCTGATTTTTTAGATGAAGATTATGAAAAATCAATGAGAATTATTTCTAAGAAACATGATCTAATTCCTGTGAGAATATTAGATAGAAAATTTAATGAGCTTCCAAAGGGAGTTTTATTTAATTTAAAGGACTCAGAAACTGATGAAATAATAACAGTTGGAAATTTCAAAGAAAATATTATGCTCCAAGAAAAAGAAATAGATAATGTTTTGGATATTTATACAGATGAAGATTATGTGAAATCATTAATTAAGTTTTTTAAAAAAAGAAGCAGTAGGGGTAAGCTATGATAAATAAATTAAAAAAATTTTTTACAATATTTATATTTATTTTTAGTGCAGCTTTTTCAAAGGATATATATGTGGGAGACCAGATAAGTTTAAATATAAAAAATATTAATGAAAATGAACTTAGAGAAAGTTTTAAAGATTATCATGTGGATAACATTCAAAAAACAAAAAATGGTTATAACATATTTTTTAGAACTTTTAAAGTTGGGGATAACATTATAAATATTGGAAATGAAAAAATTATAGTAAAAGTTAAGTCAACTTTGGACAAAAATGATAAAAAAATCCACATGGATTTTTCTGATAAAAGCAATAAAGATGTTAAAAATATAAAATTTCCATTTTTAACTTTATTAAGTGGAATTTTTGGTTTTTCATTTATAATTATTTTTATATATAAATTATTAAAAATAAAAAAAATAAAAAAACAAATATCCAGTGAAGAAATATTTAAAGAAGAAATGAAAAAATTAAGTACAAATAAATTTCATTTTGAAATAAGTTTGGCCTTAAGAAAATATATTGATAGCAAGTATTCTAGTAATTTTTTAGCAGGTGATTATATAAAAATAGGTGAAATAAAAGAAGAAGATATAGCTTTTATTAAAGCTTTAGATTATTATAAATTTTCAGGAAAAAAAATAGAGGAAATAAATTATTATAAAGAAAAAGCCTTTGAAATATATAGAAGAATAAATATGGAAGGAGATAATATAGATGTTTAAATTTCAAGATCCTTATTTTTTTGCATTAATACCTTTAATTATTTATTTGTTTTTCAGAAAACAAAAAAAATTGGGAATAAAAATTCCCAGTGTAAAAAAAATAAAAAAATATTCTCTAGGGAGTAAAAAATATTTAATTGGTAAGTATTTAATATTTATTTCAAGTATTTTAATGGTATTTGCCCTAGCAAGGCCTCAAATGGTTTCTAAAGAAAATAAAATTAAAAGAAACGGAGTAGACATAGTTATTTCTTTGGATTTATCTTTTTCTATGATGCAAGAAGATTTTAAACCAAATAGATTGGAAAAATCCAAAGAAATGTTGGAAAAATTTGTGTCAAAAAGATTAAATGATAGGCTAGGGTTAGTTATTTTTGGAGGAGATGCATACACAAAAATACCGTTGACATTTGACAATAAAATGGTAAAGGAAACCATTGGAAAAATAACAATTAATGATATTACTAGCAACAAAAGAACTGCTATAGGAATGGGATTAGGAGTATCTTTAAATAGACTGAAAAATTCCAAAGCTAAGTCTAAAATAATTATTCTTATAACAGATGGAGAAAATAATGCAGGAAGTATAAGTCCAGAAGAGGCAACAAAATTAGCTAAAGAACTAGGAATAAAAGTATATACTATAGGAATAGGAGCAAAGGAAATAAATATTCCAACATTATTAGGAAAAAGAACTTTAAAAAATACATCATTAGATGAAAATTTGCTTAGAAATATTGCTAAAGAGACAAAGGGAAAATATTTTAGAGCTAGTGATTCTAAGGAATTTAATAATATATTTAATGAAATAGATAAATTAGAAAAGAGTAAAATAGAGGCAAGAGAATTTTATTCAAAGGAAGAATATTATCTTCCAATATTAAAAATAGCTCTAATATTATTAGTCTTAGGATTATTTTTTGAGTTTCTATTATTTATAAGATTACCATAATTAGGAGGACATAATGAAATTTGGAAATTTGGAAAATTTATATTATTTTATTCTCCCTATTATTATTTTAATAATTATGGCATATGGAATGGTAAAGAGAAATAAAATATTAAAAACATTAAGAATACAAAGGAGTAAAAAAAGTTATTTACTTAAAATAATATTTATAATTTTAGGAAGTTGCTTGATCTGTGTAGCACTATTGTCCCCAGAAAAATTATTAGAGGAAAAAGATGTACAAGTAGAGGGAAATAATATATATGTATTAATGGATACTTCTAGTTCTATGTTAGCAGAGGATGTATATCCCAACAGAATAGAACTAGGGAAAAGAATTATAAAAAATATTTTCAAGGAAATAAAGGGAGATAAAATTGGTATAATACCATTTTCAGACAGTGCATACATCCAAATGCCTTTAACAGAAGATTATTCAATAGGAGAAAATTATATAAATGCAATAGATACAAATCTTATTTCTGGAGGTGGAACTAAGATAATAGATGCTTTGAAAATTGCAAATGATTCATTTGAAGAAATAAAAGCAGAGAAAAAAGTAGTGTTAATAGTTTCAGATGGTGGAGAAAGAGAAAAAGATGTTATTGATTTTGTGAAAAATAATAAGATAACAGTTTATTCAATAGGTGTTGGAACTAATAAAGGAGAAGTGATTCCTGATTATAAAAATGGAAAAAGAAATGGTTTTGTAAAAAATAATAAAGGTTCTATTGTAGTAAGTAAATTAAATAATTCTTTTTTGAAGGAATTATCCAAAATAAGTGAAGGAAAATATTATGAAGCTAATAATTTAAATGATAATAGTGAAAAATTCATTTCAGATATTAAAAATATTCATAAGGATAAACTAGATAATGAAAAAATAACAATTTATAAAAAATATTATCAATATTTTTTATTACTAGGAATGATTTTTCTATTTTTAGGATATTTTCTTAATAGGAGATTAAAGTATGAAGAATAAAAATATATATTTATTATCTCTTGGAATAATTTTAACTTTAATATTTATATTTTCTTTTGATAATATTAAAATATATTATTTTTTAAATAGAGGTAATAAAAATTATTATGAAAAAAAATATGAAGTTGCAAAAAAATATTATGAAAAAGCTTTTAAAATAAAAGAAAGTAAAATTATAAAGGATAATTTAATAAAAAATGATTATGAAAGCAAAAAATATTCAGAAGTTTTAAAAAGAAAGGGTGATAATGACTTTTTAAATGGAAATTCTATTGTGAAATTATCTGAAAGTAAAAAAGATAAAGATAAGATGAGAGAATCACTAGAATATTATAAAAAAGAAATGATAAAAAATAATGATATAAATATAAAAAAGAATTATGAAATTGTCTTAGAAAATATAAAGAATAATCAAAGTAAACAGAAGGATCAAAATAAAGAAAATAATCAGAAAAATCAAAACAAACAAGATAAACAAAACAATCATGATAAACAAAACAAGGAAGATAAACAGAATAAGCAACAAAATTCTAAAGAAAATGAACAAAAAGATAAGGATAGTTCTAAACAAAGTAAAGATAAACAAAAGGACAAAAGTAAACAAAAAGAAAATAATAAGCAAGATAAAAATAAACAAAACAAATCAGATAAAGGTCAAAATAGTAAAGAGAATGAAAGATCAAAGGAAGAAGTTAAAGCAGTATTAAAAAGATTAGAAGGAAGTGAAAAACAAGCTTTTAAAAATAATGAGAAATTAATAAATGTTGGGGTCAGTAAAGAAGACCAAAATAGATGGTAAAATAGTTAGGAGATGGATATGATTTTAAGAGTGATAATTTTTTTTATAATAAGTACTTTAAGTTTTTCAGAAGTACTATTAACTACAGATAATAATAATCCAGGATTAGATGAAGCTATTAAAATAACTGTAGCTTTTAATAATACAAAAAGAGAGCAATATTATTTAGAGGGAATAAATAATTTTGATGTTTTATATAGAAGTAGTAGAAGTTCAACATCTTGGGTTAATGGAAAGAAGACATCTGTAAAATCTGATATATATACTGTAATGCCTTCTAAAACAGGAAATTTTGATTTAAGTGTTTGGATTAAGGGGCAACTAAAATCAAATAGATTAAGGATTTCAGTTACTAATGTTTCAAAAAATAAAAAAAATGGTACAATAGGACAAGGGAAAGTATTGTGGGATGTTAAAAAATTAAATAAAAATTATTATTTTGGAGAAAAGATTCCATATTATGAGAAAGCTACAATAAAAACTTCTTTGAGAAATTACGGATATATAAATCCTCCTGTTTTCCAAGGATTTACAGCAAAAGATGTAACAAAAAGAGATAAAAATGGATATCCTGTAGCTAAAAGATTAATAGAAAATGGACAAGAAGAAATAGAAATAAAATTAACTGAGAATATTTTAGAAGCAAATTCCACAGGTGAAAAAAAGATAAAGGTGGGAAAAATAAAAGCTGAGGAATCAACAGATGATTTCTTTGGGATAGAACCTGTTAAACCTATGTTATTTGGTGGAGAAGAAATTTCTGTTAATATTTTACCTCTTCCAACTAGTGGAAAACCAAATAATTTTCAAATGGTTGTTGGAGATTTAAAAGGAACTTACAAATGGAATCAGTTGGATACAGCTAAATTAGGAGAAAGTTTTTCTTTAATTGTAAAATTTTCAGGGAATGTTAATTTAAATTATTTAGAGAAAATAATAGAAGAAAAAAATAAAAATTTCAATATTTATTCTAGTGTTTCCAATGAAAGTGAAAAAATAATATCAGGTGAGTATTATGGAACAAAGGATTTTGAAATTGCCTTTATTCCTAAAAAAACTGGGGAAATAAAAACACCAGAAATAAATGTTCCATATTTTGATACTAGGGAAAAGAAATATAAAAACTTTAAAATTCCCTCTAGAAAGATAACTGTTACAGGAAGTTATACTGATAAAAATTATAATAATGAGGAGATTTCTAGTAATAAGAATAAAATAAATAATGAAAATAAATTACCTGAAAAAGAAATTATAGTTTCTAGTATTTTAGAAAAAGGAGATACAAAAAAAGTGGATAAGAGGGATATTCTTATTGGAGTATTGCTGTTAATTTCTTTAGGAGAAGGTATTTGGATATTTAAGTTAATTATTGATAAAAAAAATGATAAAAAAGAGTATAAGGATTTATTTAAAAAGATGCTAAAATCTTCTAGTAATAAAGAACTATACGAATTTTATTCCCTTTATATGAAAGAAAAATATGATTTTAGTCCTAAAGCTCAGTTTGAGGATATATTGATAAAAAATGGCGGGAATGAAGCTTTGATTAATTTAAATAGAAAAATAGAAAAGGAAATGTTTGAAAATATTAAAATAGATAAAAGAGAAGTAGTATCAATTTTAAAAGCAAATAAATAAAATTAATAGAAGGAGGAAAGTTATGAAAATAGCAGAAAAAGTTAGAGTATTTATGGAGAAAAAAGATTTTCAAGGAATTGTTTTAAAAAAAGTACAAAGACAAATTGGCTGAGCAGGATGTCAAGAAGAAATTCAAGGTGAATTTTTAAAAGCAGATGAAATACAAAAATATTTAGAAAAGAAAAATGAAACTTATGAAGATATCAATGGGATAAAAGTGTTTATTCCTGCAGATATAAAATCAACAGATAAATTAATTATTGATTCTCAATTTAGTTTTTTTGGAATTATGAAATTAAAAATTTCATAAAATAATTGTAATTTTATAAAAAATATGGTAAAATGCTTGAAATTTTAAGGGTTTAAACTCAAATAATAAATTAGGATAGAAACAAGGGGGAAGCAAATGAAAAACTTAGAGAACTTATTTGGAAATGATAGAGAAGTTTACAATGCTATTGAAGCAGAAAGAAAAAGACAAAATGAAGGAATTGAACTTATCGCTTCGGAGAACTTTGTTTCCAAATCCGTTTTAGAGGCAGCAGGTTGTGTAATGACTAATAAATATGCAGAAGGTTATCCAGATAAAAGATATTATGGAGGATGCGAATGCGTTGATGTAGTTGAGAAACTAGCTATAGAAAGAACTAAAAAATTATTTAATGTAAATTATGCAAATGTTCAACCTCACTCAGGATCTCAAGCAAATGCAGCTGTATATATGGCTTTATTAAATTTAGGTGATAGAATACTTGGTATGAAATTAGATCAAGGGGGACATTTAAGCCATGGAATGAAGTTAAATTTTTCAGGAAAAAATTACGAAGTGTATGCTTATGGAGTTGACAAAGAAACTGAAAAAATAGATTATGAAGAATTAGAAAGAATAGCTTTAGAAGTTAAGCCAAAATTAATAATTGCAGGGGCAAGTGCTTATTCAAGAACTATAGATTTTAAAAGATTTAGAGAAGTAGCAGATAAGGTTGGAGCATATTTAATGGTTGATATAGCCCATATAGCTGGACTAGTTGCAACAGGTGAACATCCAAGCCCAGTACCTTATGCTCATGTGGTTACTACTACAACTCATAAAACATTAAGAGGAACTCGTGGAGGTCTTATAATGACTAACGACGAAGAAATAGCAAAAAAAATAAATAAAGCTGTTTTCCCAGGACTTCAAGGGGGACCTTTAATGCATATCATTGCAGCTAAGGCTGTTACATTTGGAGAGGCATTAAAACCTGAATTTAAAGAATATCAAAAACAAGTTGTTAAAAATGCTAAAACTTTAGCAAAAGTTTTAAATGAAGGTGGTTTGAGAGTTGTAAGTGGTGGAACTGATAATCATTTAATACTTATAGATGTAAAATGTGAAAAAGGGCTTACAGGAAAAGTTGTAGAAAAGGCTTTAGGAGTAGCAGGAATAACAGTTAATAAAAACGGAATACCCTTTGATACAGAAAAACCAATGGTAACAAGTGGTATTAGAATAGGTTCTCCAGCAATGACTTCTAGAGGAATGAAAGAGGCTGAAATGGAAATAATAGCTAATTTTATTATAGATGTTGTAAATAATATAGACAATGAATCAAAATTAAAAGAGATAAGAGAAGAAGTTAGAACTCTTTGCTTGAAATTTCCACTATATGATTTAGATTAATACTTGTATTTAGGTTCTTTGTCAACTGGTGTTGGTGGAGAAAAATAAAAAAATAAATAATGTTTTTGTTCCTTCAGCTTTATGCTGAAGGAATTTTTATTTTTGTTAAATTGCTATAAATTAAAATTCTATTTCTT
>NZ_WJWY01000026.1 GCF_010367435.1 Fusobacterium sp. IOR10 | reverse complement strand
TAAAAACCACCACTACTAATTCACATAAAAGTAAATTAGATAGACCTAAAGATATACAAAAACCTAGTGGTGGTTCTCTTAGAGCAATAAAACAAAAACTCCTAGATGCTCATCTAGAAATTTTAACATGCAAAAATATTATGAAAATCATAAATGACAAGAACATAACCCTTGAAAGATTAACTAAGGTACTTGACTTTAGTGCTAAAAATAATAAATCCCCTGGGTTCATAGTGGCTGCTCTAAAAAATGATTATACCCTAGATCCTTCCCCTAGGGAAAGTATGTCCATTGAAAGATCAAAGAAAATTGATGAGGACATTAGGAAAACTAGAGAAACAAAAATTAAACAACTTCGTGAAAAAGATGAGTATCTAAGGGAAAAAGAACATTTAGATAATTATTTTAATGGACTTTCCAAAGAAAAACAAGGAAAGATAATGGAAGAAGCCTATATTACAGCTAAAAAAGTATATGGTTTTGTATGGGAGATCATGGGAAGAACTAAGGTGAAGTATGATATTTTAAAGGATATAATAAGTGCTAGCACCAATACATATGCTAGCACTCAAGTATAGAGTTATTTAGATTTATTAATCTTCGTATGTTCTTATGAAGTTTATTAGGGTTTTAGTTAACACAATAGTTCTATTTTGAACTAAATATGTTACAAATTTTCTATCATCCCTAGCTAGGTAAAGGGAAGTTTTACTAATTTTTAAAGTTTTTGAAATTTTTGGAATAGTTGTAAACTCTCCAAAAGTGCTTAATAAAATTTTAAGTAGGGTCTCTTCATCTGCATTTCTAGGTTCAGAATTGTTAATAATAATTTCATCAGTGACATCACAAACAAATAAATCATTTTCTTCCATAAGATTACCTCCTAATATTAAAATATTCTTCAAATTCAATACAATTATTAAGATAAATTTCTAGATTAGTAATGTCTTCTTTTTTGTTTTCACTAAGTGCTATCCTAATAATTGAGACTTTAAAAACACATTCTAAGGACAACTTTTCTTTAGCAATTGGAATTTTTGACATAATTTCCAGGGCTTCTAATAATTTGTTTTCCCCAAATATAGTGTAAGCTCTATAAATTAAAATATAGTGATCTAAATTAACCTTTGTTTTTTGAAAATCAAGGGAAAAATATTTTTTCAATACCTTTCTAACAATCTTTTTATTTTTTTTACTATCTTCATTAAATTCTTTTTTCACTTCTATAAAATCAAAATTATCCATAATTGGGAAAATAACCCTAGAAGCAGTAATATTTTTAAAAGATTCCTTATTTTTATTAAAAACATGAAAATTGTTTACATGGCAATTTTTCAAATATCCCTTCTGATTTATAGTTGAAATTAAATTATGACAGCTTCTAATTTTTAAGTTAACTAATTCTCCTAAAAATTTGTTATAAAAAAAACATCCTCCAGGATCAGCCCCCTTAGCTATAATAGCGATTAAAATTGTTTCAGTTGAATTAAGATTAGGGTCAAATAAAATGCTATTTGGAATAAAAAGACCCCCTTGTAAAATTTTTTCCATTAATACTCCCTCCTTTTATTCTTATGTATTTTCTGTTTTGGAAAATTATCCTTAATTAAATGATATTTCAAAGATTTTATGGTGTCAAGGTGCCTAAATATATGAATTTAAAAAAAATACGTCATATGCGTCATATACGTCATATACGTCATATACGTTCTGGACGAAAATTTTAAAATATAATATAATATTTGTGTAGATAGGAAACCTGCAGGAAACATCTATTGGTAATATAAATATACCACTAAGTTATTTATAATTTTTATACCAAAGGAGATGGTGTTATGAACAATTTAGAAGCAAAATTAATAGTTGAGGAAAGTTTAAAAAAATTACAAGAATCTGTGAAAAAAGAAGTAAACTACTTAAAAGAAATTGCAGATGACAAAATTGCATTAAAAGCTGTGTTAGCAGATCAAGAATCTGGTGTAGAAATAGATCCAGAAGCTGGATATGTTACTTACAATGAATGGGTTGAAGGACTTAGTAAAGAAATAAAAACTGGTGAAACATCCCTTGCTAGAATCCAAAAGGAAAAAGCTGAAATTGTAGCATTTAGTTATTTCTTAGAAAATGCAACTGATGAAGAAGGATAATACTCATAAAAAGGAAGTGTTATTATGAAAATAAAAATTGTAAAATATATTGAAAAATTTATGTGTAAATATTTAGGAACTGAAGTGTTAGAGGGTATAGTTTTAACCTTGCTAAAGGATTTAGTAAAAAGAACTGGATCTAAAATAGATGACAAAATTTATAAAGTTATCTTTGAAAGTATTTCAAAGGAAGAGGACTCTAAATGCTAGAATATTTAAAGTTTGGTTTTACACTTTTAGTAAGTATCTTAGGTACCTTTCTTAGTTCATATAAATATTTCAAAAGGGAGATTGATAAGAAGGCAGATAAAGACAATGTAATAGCAGAATTTGAAAATGTATTCTTGGAAGTTCAAAAGAAAGTTGATCTAATTCTCTATGAAAAAGAAATTGAATTTCTGAAAAATCAAATAAATGAAAACAATAAATCCCTACACAATAAATTAGAAGAAATGAGAGATGACATGAAAATAGTTAAAGAATGTCTGCTCAATAAATAAAAATTAGGCTGCTAGATAATCTAGCAGCCTTTTTATATAAATATATATTAATTAGTTGTATATTTAATTTTCTAAAGTTTCTAAAAAACTATTAAATGGTAAAAATGCTGCTCCAATTAAATTTGAGAAATCTCCATAATGAGAAAACTCTAGGATAGTGCTATCTTTAAAAAATATATTATTGAATATTTTTCTTTTTAGATCTTTTTCTATAATAAAACTATAATTAGATATAAGACCACCAATAATAATTTTATCTAAATCTAATAAAAAAAGAAGACTTCTAATACTAGATGCAAGATAAGTTGTGTATTTATCTAAAATTTCTTTTCCCATATCAGTTTCATATAATTTATTAGAGAATATTTCCACAAATGATAATTTTTCTAATTGAAATTTTTTCTTAAAAACTTCTATTAGAGCTTCATTAGAACAATAACTTTCAAGACAACCTTTGTTTCCACAGTTACAATCTTTTCCATTTATTTCCACTGTAAAATGACCAAACTCTCCAGCCTTAGAAGTTGATCCAGAATAAATATTACCATTTAATAATATTCCTGCTCCTATTCCAGATTCAATTGAAATAAAAGCTAAGTTATTATAAGATTTATTTTCATTTAAAAGAAATTCTCCTATAGCACCAGCATTAGCTTCGTTAATTAAATAAACAGGTAATTTAAATGTTTCTTCTAGAATATCAAAACCTTTGGCAAATATATTAAAATTTGTTCCTATTTCAAAAATCTTTTTTTCATCATCAACTATTCCAGAAAGTGAAATTCCTATTCCTATTAATTTATTAATACATTTAAAATTTAATAAAAATCTTTTTAATTGTTCATTAATATATTCAACAAAATTATTATTATTGAAAAATTCCTTGATAATAACAGTTTTTTTAATTTCTATTCCGCTTAAATTTATTAATATAAAACTAATAGAATGAAGTTCTACTTTTATTCCTATTGAATAAAAAGAATTTGGATTATATTTATATAAAAGTGCCTTTCTTTTTGTATTTTTTTTTGAATACCCACTATCCACTATAATTTCTTTTTCTAAAAAAATATTAATTATTTTAGTTGCTGTTGGGAAGCTAATATTTAAAGAATTAGATAGATCTTTTTTTGTAAATTCATTATTTGTTGTAATATAACTGTAGGCCTTATTTATATTTTTAAATTTTTCTTTTTTCTGATAAATTAAATTATTCATAAAATTTCTCCTTAAGATAAGTATATATATTTTAAATTTAACATATAATAAAAAATAAGTCAATTTAATTAATTTTTTTTATAGATTGAAAATAGATAACTCCCTTAAAAAGATATGGTTTTAAAAGCATAGAAATGTTCTAAAAATAAATACAATAAATTCAAACTTGACATAAAAATGAAAATAAGGTATATTTTCAGTATGAATTAAAGTCAATTTAATTAAAAAAAGAATAGGAGGAAAAATGGAATTTTTTAAAGGAATAGATAAAATAGAATATGAAGGTAGTAAAAGCAAAAATGATTTATCTTTTAAATACTACAATCCTGAAGAAGTTATACTAGGAAAAAAAATGAAGGAACATTTGAAATTTGCAATGTCATATTGGCATACACTAACAGGTGGAGGAATGGATCCATTTGGAGAACAAACTATTATTAGAAGCTGGGATACTTTAAATCCTATGGAAAGAGCAAAGGCTAGAGTTAAAGCAGGTTTTGAATTTATGGAAAAACTAGGAATTGAATATTTTTGTTTTCATGATAAAGATATAGCACCTGAAGCTGATACTTTAGAAGAATATTTTAAGAATTTAGATGAGATAGTTGATGAAATAGAAAAAGAAATGAAAAGAACAGGTATAAAACTTTTATGGGGAACATCTAATATGTTTTCAAATAGAAGATTTGTTCACGGTGCAGCTACAACTTGTAATGCAGATGTTTTTGCATGGGGAGCAGCTCAAGTTAAAAAAGCTTTAGAAATTACAAAAAGATTAAATGGTTCTGGTTATGTTTTCTGGGGTGGAAGAGAAGGATATGAAACTCTTTTAAATACAGATATGGGTCTAGAATTGGATAATTTAGCTAGAATGCTAAGTTTTGCAAAGGAATATGCAAATGAAATTGGATTTATAGGTCAATTCTATATAGAACCAAAACCAAAAGAACCAACAAAACATCAGTATGATTTTGATTCAGGAACTGTAATTGGATTCTTAAGAAAATATAATCTAGATAAAGATTTTAAATTAAACATAGAAGCAAATCACGCAACTCTTGCAGGGCACACTTTTCAACATGAATTAAGAGTAGCAAGAATAAATGATATGCTTGGAAGTGTTGATGCTAATATGGGGGATACTCTTTTAGGTTGGGATACAGATCAATTCCCTACAAATATTTATGATTCAACACTTGCTATGTATGAAATTTTAATGGATGGAGGATTTAAAGAGGGGGGACTTAATTTTGATTCTAAATTAAGAAGAGCTTCAATTGATGTGGAAGATATGTTCTTTGCATACATTGCTGGAATGGATACTTTTGCAAAGGGATTAAAGATAGCTGCTAAATTATATGAAGATAAAGTTTTTGAAAATATAATAAAAGAAAGATATTCTAGTTTTGATACTGGAATAGGTAAGAAAATAGTAAATAAAGAGGTTGGATTAAAGGAACTGTCTGACTATGCTCTAGGTTTGAAAGAAATAAAAAATACTTCTGGAAATCAAGAAAAATTAGAAATGATATTAAATCAGTATATCTTAGGATAGGTGAATAACATGTATATTGGAATAGACATAGGAACTTCATCAGTTAAGACTTTACTAATGGATTCCCTTGGAGAAGTTATAAGAACATCTTCAAGGGAATATCCCCTTATTTTTGTAAAGGATAGTTGGATAGAACAACATCCTAGTGACTGGTATGAAAAAACTATTGAATCTTTAAAGGAATTAATAGTTGGTTATGAAAATAGGGTAAAAGCAATAAGTTTCAGTGGACAAATGCATGGTCTTGTTGTCTTAGATGAAGAGAATGAAGTTATTAGACCTGCAATGCTTTGGTGTGATCAGAGAACTGAGAAAGAATGTGAATATTTAAATAATGTTATAGGAAAAGAAAAATTAATAAACTTAACTGGAAATATTGCACTTACTGGATTTACTCTTCCTAAAATTCTTTGGATGAAAAATAATGAACCACATGCATTTAATAAAATATCAAAAATAATGTTACCAAAGGATTATGTTGCATACAAATTAAGTGGTAATTTTGCAACAGATGTAAGTGATGCATCTGGAACATTAATGTTAGATGTTAAAAATAGAAAATGGTCATGTGAAATGTTAAAAATAGCTGGTATAGATGAAAGTAAATTACCAAAGGTATATGAATCTTATGAAAGTGTAGGGACTTTATCAAAGAAAATATCAGATGAACTAGGATTAAATGAAGATGTTAAAATAGTTATAGGTGGTGGAGATCAAGCTATTGGAGCTGTTGGACTTGGGGTTGTTAGTGAAGAAAATTTATCAGTTTCCCTTGGTACATCAGGTGTAGTTTTTTCAAATAGTGATAAATATACATTTGATAATGGGGCTAGGGTACATTCTTTTTGTAATTCAGCTTCTAAATATCATCAAATGGGAGTAATTCTTTCAGCAGCTTCTTGTTTAAAATGGTGGGCTGAAAATATAAATAAAACTCATGACTATAAGGTTTTAATGGAAGAAGCTTGTAAATCAGAAAATGAAAGTATATACTTTATGCCTTATTTAGTAGGGGAAAGAACTCCTCATAATGATTCTAATATAAGAGGTTCTTTTGTTGGTCTTAGTGCAATGGACAAAAGAGGAGATATGACAAAGGCTGTTTTAGAAGGAGTTACTTTTGCCCTAAGAGATTCTTATGAAATATTAAAGGAAATGAAAGTTAAAGGAAATATTATTAGACTCAGTGGTGGAGGAGCTAAAAATAAATTATGGAGAGAAATAATTTCCAATGTTTTTAATTTGAAAGTTGAGATTGTAAATTCAATAGAAGGTCCAGCCTTTGGAGCAAGTATAATAGCAGCTGTTGGGGATGGAAAATATGAGAGTGTAAATGTAGCTTGTGATTCTTTAATTAAAGTTACTGAAGAAATATTTCCAAATGAAGAGAAAGTAAAAATTTACAATAAAAAATATAAGAAATTTAGAAAACTGTATCCAATGATGTGTGAATTTTATAAATAATTAGGAGGGTGAGACAATGAAAAAGAAACCAAGTTTTTTACAAGCAGTGATACCAATTATTTCAATGATATTATTATTAGGGGTTGGTTATGGAAGATATGGATTAAGAGCAGAAGTATTAATGCTAATATCAGCAGGAATAGCAGGAATTATAGCAATTCATTTAGGTTATACTTGGGAAGATATTATGACTTCAATAGTTGGAAAACTTTCAAAAACAATGCCAGCAATATTAATACTTATTATTGTTGGGGTTTTGATAGGAAGCTGGATGCTAGGTGGAACAATTCCTATGATGGTATATTATGGACTTAAAATAATAAATCCTAAGTTTATAGTTATCACATCATTTGTAGTAACAGCATTTGTATCTCTTTGTACTGGAACTTCATGGGGAAGTGCTGGGACAATTGGTGTAGCTCTTATGGGAGTAGCTGCAGGAATGGATATGCCATTACCAATAGTTGCAGGGGCAATAGTTTCTGGAGCATATTTTGGAGATAAAATGTCACCTTTATCAGATACAACTAACCTAGCTCCAATAGCTGCAGGAACAACTTTATACGAACATATTGGTCATATGATATTTACAACAGGTCCAGCATTTATTTTGTCAGCTATTGTTTATATAATAGTAGGTTTAAGAATGCCTGGTTCAGAAATAGCAACTCCAGAAAAAGTAGGAGTAATATTATCAACATTGGATAAGATGTTTGTATGGAATCCTTTAATTATTTTACCTCCAATATTAGTATTATATGGTTCTTTTAAGAAAAAACCAACTATACCAGTAATGCTTACATCAAGTTCAATAGCGCTATTTAATGGAATTGTTTTTCAAAACTTTACTTTGCAACAAGCTTTTGAATCAACAATAAGTGGATTTAATATTTCTATGATTTCTGGAATAGATTCATCATCAGTAATAGCAGACATTCCAAGATTGTTAAATAGAGGTGGAATGAATTCAATGCTAGGAACTGTATTAATAGCTTTTTGTGCCTATGGATTTGCAGGGACAATATCTGTTAATGGTTCTTTAGATATAGTTTTAGAAAGAGTTTTAAAAAGTGTAAAATCAACAGGAAGTTTAATACTTGCAACATTAATATCTTGCTTTACAGCAGTATGTGTTACATCTAATGGGCAATTATCAATATTAATTCCTGGTGAAATGTTTAAGAATAGTTATTTAGCTAGAAAATTAGATCCTAAAAACCTTTCAAGAACATTGGAGGATGGAGCTACAGTTATAGAACCTTTAGTACCGTGGACAGCAGCAGGTGTGTATATGGCTACAACTTTAGGGGTTCCAACTTTAGAATATTTACCTTGGGCAATTTTATGCTATTCAGGTTGTATATTTGCAACTATCTGGGGATATACAGGGAAATTTATAGCGAAAATAGATGAATCAGACCCTAGATATCAAGAATATTTAAAAGAACATGAAAAAATAAAATAATAATTATAGATGGGAGATAATTATGAGTAGATATGATGAAATAATTTGTAGATTTGGAACAAATAGTGCAAAATGGGATGAACATAAGGACAAATTAGGGGAAGATGTACTGGAACTATCAGTTGCTGATATGGATTTTAAATCTCCTAAAGAGATTCTTGATAAAATGTTAGATATTGTAAATCATGGAATTTTTGGTTATACAATTTTACCAGATACATATTATAAGTCTACTATAGATTGGTATAAAAAAAGACATGATTATAAAATAGAAAAAGATTGGATAATATATTCTCCTAGAGTAGGGATAGGGGCAAATATTATTGTTAAAGAATTGACAAATATTGGAGATGATATTATAGTAAATACTCCTGCTTATCCTACATTAACAGAAGTTGTTTTAAAAAATAATAGAAATTTAATTGAAAGTCCATTAATACTAAGAAACAATAGATATGAGATAGATTTTGATAATTTAGAAAAAGTTGTAACTGAAAAAACAAAAATATTTATGCTTTGTAACCCTCATAATCCAACAGGAAGAGTTTTTAGTAATGGGGAATTATTAAAGATAGTTGAATTTTGTAAGAAATATGATTTGTATATTATATCAGATGAGATACATTGTGATTTAACTTTTCCATCTAAAAAACATATTCCAATATGTAGTGTATCCAAGGAAGCAGAGGAAAGAAGTATAATTTGTAGTTCTATTACAAAAACTTTTAATGTTCCAGGAATTATAACTTCTAATTTAATTATTCCAAATAAAGAGATTAGAGAAAAAATATTAGCAGCATTTGATAGAGCAGTAATACATAATCCTAATATATTTGGGGCAGCTATAACTGAAGTAGCATATAATGATTGTGAATATTGGTTAAATGATACAATGGAATATACTATAGAAAATAGAAATTATTTAAATAAATATTTAGAAAAATATATTCCAAAATTAAAATTAATTGATTCTGAAGGAACTTATTTAGCTTGGGTAAATTTTGAAAATACAGGGATAGATGATGATGAGTTGCAAAAATTATTTATAGAAAAAGCAAGAGTAAATGTATATATGGGCAGTCATTTTGGAGAAGTTGGAAAAGGGTATATAAGAGTTAATTTAGCAACTCCTAGAAAAAATATAGAAAAGTTTTTAAAGAACATAGAAAAATCTTTAAATATATACTATAATAAAAAAAAGGAGGGGTTATGAAAATATTTATAGACACAGCTAATATAGAAGAAATAAAAATTGCAAATGATATGGGAGTAATTTGTGGTGTTACAACAAATCCTAGTTTAATTGCAAAGGAAGGAAGAGATTTTAAACAAGTGATAAAAGAAATAACAGAGATAGTAGATGGACCAATAAGTGCAGAGGTTATTTCCTTAGAACATGATAAAATGGTAGAAGAAGCAATCCCCCTTTCAAAGATTCATAAAAATGTAGTAATAAAACTTCCAATGACAATTGAAGGTTTAAAGGCTTGTAAAATATTAACTAAAATGGGAATAAAAACCAATGTTACTTTAATATTTACAGCAACTCAAGCACTTCTTGCTGCTAGGGCAGGGGCTACCTATGTAAGTCCTTTTTTAGGAAGATTAGATGATATTGGGGAAAATAGTTTAGATTTAATAGAAGATATTGCCACAATATTTAGGGTTCATAATATTAAAAGTGAAATAATAGGAGCAAGTATAAGAAATCCTTGGCATGTGAAGGAAATAGCTAAAAGAGGAGCTCATATAGGAACAATTCCTTATTCAATAATAATTGCTATGACAAAACATGAATTAACTAATAGGGGAATTGAAAGATTTTTAAAGGATTGGGAAGGACTAAAAAAATAAATAATACAAATTAAACTCCTGGAAATTTCCAGGAGTTTTTTATGTTTATCTCATTATAAAAGTAATAATTAATCGAATTTTTTAAATTATTTTTTCTTCTTTTCTTTTAGTTTTTCTGTCCTTATTTTTTTACATTCTTCACACAATGGTTTCCCACCAGTTCCATTTTTTCGATTTTCTTTCTCGATATTGTTTCCTAAATGACATTTTTCATAAATATGATGGACACTTCCTTTTTCTGAATAATAAGCCATTTTATCCTCCTTTGTTTCTATAAAAAAGCAATGAACCAAAGATATATTAAGTAACTATATATTTTAATATTATGATATTTTTTAGTAAATGTCAATTTGATTATATGAATATTTAATTAATATAATCCTATCAATATATATTATAGCTTGTGTTATTATATATATAAAATATAAAGTAGTTTAATAATGAAAATAGAATGTTTCAAGCTAATAATAAAGAGAAACAGTCTGGTTAAGTCAAAAAGATATGGCAGAATTATTTGGGAAAAATAAAAGAACTATTTCTGAACATATAAAAAATATATTTAAAGATAAAGAATTAGATGAATCAGCAGTTGTCCGGAAATTCCGGACAACTGCCAAAGATGATAAAAACTATAATACAAATTATTACAATTTAGATGTAATTATCTCGGTTGGATATAGGGTTAAATCTAAAAGGGGAACCCAATTTAGAATTTGGGCAATGAATATCTTGAAAGAGTATTTAATTAAGGGATATGTTATCAATGAAAAGAAATTAAAAGCCGAGAATATTAAATTAATTGAATTACAAAAGACCCTTAAAATTTTAAAGAGAACCTTTGAAAATAATTGAAAGTATGAAAACTGAATTTTCTACAGATTTATTTGGAAAGGAGAAAGATGACTCTTTTAGAAGTTCTTTAGGAGTTATTTATCAAACCGCCTTTGGAGAAGATGTTTATCCGAGCACAGAAGAAAAAGGAGCTCATTTACGAGAGTGTGAGAAAAAACCTCCTAGATAAATTTATTTTATCATAGGAGGTTTTTGTTTTCTATTTTATTCTTAAAACTTTTCCTGCTAGTATTTCTTTTTTAGGGATTCCATCTTTTAATACGATTTCTCCATTTAAAATAACATAATCAATTCCTTCAGGTGATTGAATAGGTTCTATAAAAGTCCCTTTATCTATTATTTTATTTTTATCAAAAATTACAATATCAGCATAGTATCCTTCTTTTAGAGCTCCTCTTTCCTCTATTCTAAAAGTATTTGCTGGTTTAGTAGTCATTTTATAAATAGCTTCTTCAAGAGACATTGCTTTCATTTCTCTAACAAATTTACCGATTACTCTTGGGAAAGCACCATATACTCTTGGATGAGGTTTTCCTCCTAATAATCCATCAGTACAAATATTACTTTCTTCCCTTGTCATAAATGTTACCACATGTTCATCTTTTCCATAATAGTCGTACATTCCAACTGCATTTTCTTCTTCTTTTAATAGGTCAAATACAGCATCAAACTTATCTTTTCCTTTTAGTGCTGCTATTTCTAGAAGATTTTTACCTATACAATCTTCATTTTTTTGATTTTTTACAGAGGTTACATATATTCCTTCAAATCCTGCAAAATCTATGAAATTGTCCCAACCAGGTATTCCTTCTATTATATCTTTTTTCATTCTTTTTCTATCTTCTTCATTTCCTAATCTCTCTACTAATTTATCTGTACCACCAGCATGGGCCCAAGTTGGAATTATTACTCCTAACATTGTACTTCCTGCTACATATGGGTATTGATCATAAGATATTTTAATTTTTTCTTCTTTACATTTGTCTAATAAATCTACTATATCCTTTATCATTCCCCAGTTTTTCTTTCCACAAATTTTAAAATGAGAAAAATGTATTTTAATTCCACTTTTTTTAGCAATTGTTATAACTTCATTCATTGATTCGATCATTGTATCTGCTTCACTTCTTTGATGAATAACTAAAGGTTTATCTAGTTCTGCTCCTACTTTACAAATTTCAATTAATTCTTTTGTTTCTGAATAGGCACAAGGAACATATATAAGTCCAGTTGATATTCCAGCTGCACCTGCTTCTAACTCTCTTCTTGTTATCATTTTCATTTTTGAAATTTCTTCATCTGTAGCTACTCTGGCTTCTAATCCCATTGCTTCCATTCTTATATTTCCATGTGGTACTAAATACATTTCATTTGGAGAACATCCTTTTTCAGCCATTAAATTCAAATAATTATCTGTTGTTTCCCAATCCCATTTTAACTCATCACTATCTCCATCTAATCCAGCTAGATTTTTTCTCCAAGAACTAACATATTCTTTAGGTAATGGGGCCATTGATACTCCGTCTTGCCCTAATATTTCTGTTGTTATTCCTTGGCTTATTTTAGCATCAACAAATGGTTCTAATAAAACTTTTAAATCTGAGTGACTGTGTGTATCGATAAATCCAGGGGCTACTATTTTCCCTTTAGCATCTATTATTACATCAGCATTTTCAGTTATTTTTCCTATTTGTTTAATTCTTTCTCCCTCTATAAGAACTTCTCCTGCATATCTTTTATTTCTACTACCATCTATTATTACTCCATTTTTTATTAATATTTTTTTCATATGCTCCTCCTTATTATTTATTATCAAATTCAATCTCTGGTGCTGGTTCTACTCCTGCTTTTATTTCAATAGCAGAAACTGCAAATATTACTATAAATGCTACTAATCCTCCTGGAATCATTGCATTTAATTTATAAGGATTTTTTAATACATAAATCCAAACAAATGCTACTAATGTTCCAGATATCATTGATATAAATCCTGCATTTTTTGTAACTTTTTTATAAAAAATACCGCATATGAAAGCTGCAAAAGGACCAGCACTTCTAAGTGCAAAGGCTCCCATCATTACATTAATTATATTACTTGCTTTAATAGCTATTAATAGACCTACACTTCCTACAATTAACATTGTTATTTTTGAAATAAAAATTTCCTTTTTATTATCTTTTATTCCTTTATTAATATAAGGAATAAAAATATCATTTGTAAACATTGTAGCAGTTCCTATCATATTTCCAGAAGCGCTACTCATTGTAGCAGCTACAATAGCAGCAAGAACTATTCCTGCAAGAATAGGAGGGGCAAAATTTATTGTAGCTTGAGCTAGAGCATTTTTTTGAGATCCACCTAAAGCATACCCATCAATACAAACATAGGCTAAAAGTCCTATTATTACTGGAATAATTGCATAAATACTAGAAACTATTCCTGCTAGAATAGAACCTAATTTAGCTGATTTACCATCTTTTGCAGAACAATATGTTTGAACTATTTCTTGTCCTGTGGGGAAAGTCATAAAATACATTGCAATATATCCGAAGATAGTAGTTGCACCTATTTTAGTAAAACTAAGTATGTCCATGTTTGTTCCATTTATATCTGTCATTAATTTAGCCTTTTCAAACAAATTAGTAAATCCACCAACATTCTCGTTGTTAACCATTGCAAACATTGCAATTGTCATACCTATAGTTATAAAAAATACATGCATTAGATTTGCAGCTGTAACAGACTTAAATCCACCAAACATTGTATAAATTATAACAACTACTGTACTTACAATAGCTGCTGTTTCAAAATTGAAACCAGTTACAACATTTATTATAGAAGCTGTTGCTATAATTTGAGCTCCTGTAGCCATAAATAAAGCTAAAATTGATGTAAAGGCTGTAAAAATATGAGATGCCTTTCCATATCTTTTATTAATAATATCTGGTAATGTATTTGATTGGGATCTTCTAAAATAAGGTGCTATAAATGATACTAAAACAAAACCTATCCCACTGGCTATAACATACCAAGAAGCTGATAATCCATATTGATAAACGTTGGTTGCTATTCCAGTAGTACTAGCTCCTCCTGTATTTGCTGCAAATAATGTTCCTGCAAGAACAACTGGTCCCAAAGATTTACTGGCCATTAAAAAATCATCATTACTTTGTATTTCTTTTGATTTTTTTCTAGAAACAAAAAGTCCTATGCAAACTGTTACCCCCATATAAATAAATATAATTATTAATGCTGTCATTTGAGTGCTATTCATAATCTCCCCCCTAAATTAAATTTATTTCTTCAAATAAGCCTTTAAAATTGCATAATATCCCTCTGTCACTTTAAATAATTGATCAAGTTCTATATACTCATCAATTGTATGTGCTAAGTTTTCTTTTGAAGGTCCATAGCCTATTGTTTTAATTCCTGCTTCCCCAGCATAATGAGATCCATTTGTACAAAAATTATAATGAGTTATTGTAGGAGTTTGTCCAATTTCTTTTAAAGCATTAAAAGCTTTTTGTACATATTCATCTGTATCATTGTATATCCAACCTGGAAAGAATCTTTCCCCTTCAATGGAATGTCCTGTATAACATTTTTCTAATCCTTTTGCATAAGAAACTTTTGCTTTAAATGTTTCGTCTTCTTTTTCTATTTCATCTATTAATGCTTGAATTGGAGCTAGTACACTTTCTAATGTTTCTCCAACTAAAAGTCTTCTATCATAGGTAGCTCTACAATAATCTGGAACCACTGATGCTCCTGGATATGGAGAAGATTTTATATCTGTTAATTCTAAAATTCCATCTCCTAAAACTTCATGATGAGTCATTGGAAGTTCTTTTATTTTTTCTACAATTTTCATCATCTTATAAACTGCGTTTATTCCTTTATCTGGATTAGCTGAGTGAGCTGGTTTCCCAAAAGTTTCTACAACTATTTCTCCTCTACCCCTTTGTCCAATTTTAAGATTTAATTGAGAAGCTTCTCCTATAACTACATAATCAGGTTTTATATGACTACTTATTTCCCTTGCTGCCACTCCTTCAAAACATTCTTCATGAACTACACCTGCAACATTTATTTCTCCAGCGAACTCTTTATTTAAATCTTTTGCTAAATAAGCTCCTGCAAGTAACATAGCACATAAAGATCCTTTCATATCAGATGTTCCTCTTCCATAAAGCTTTCCATCTATTATTTCCCCAGCAAATGGTTTTTTATTCCATTTTTCTTCATTAACTGGAACTGTATCCATATGTCCATCTAATAAAATTTTAGGACCTTCATAATTTCCTTTTATTGTTCCAATTATATTTCCATATTTATCTGTCTCTACTTTATCATAGCCAACTTCAATAAATATTTTTTTTAAATATTCAGCTACTTCCTTTTCTTCTCCAGAGTAACTTTTTCTTTGGATAGCATTTTGTAATACTTCTACTAATTTTTCTTTTCTTTCTTCAGTTAACATAATTACCTCCATATATTTTTACTTATTAGAATACATTCCATCCCACACAATATTTTTATAACCTTGTAAATCTGTATCCCCTTCTGTA
Source organism: Fusobacterium sp. IOR10 (assembly GCF_010367435.1). Taxonomy (NCBI): domain Bacteria; kingdom Fusobacteriati; phylum Fusobacteriota; class Fusobacteriia; order Fusobacteriales; family Fusobacteriaceae; genus Fusobacterium; species Fusobacterium sp. IOR10. Next base: position 14,193 of record NZ_WJWY01000026.1, on the reverse strand, counting down.
CTTATACATAAAACTTTTGAATTTTCATTAAGCTTTAATTCATTTAAAAATTCTTTATATTTTTCTTTGTTATCTAATAATTCTGTAACTAGTCCAAGTCCTACTGATCCAGATTCTCCTGAAATAACTCTTTCATCTTCACCTAGTGGACTAGATAATACTCTCATTCCTCTAGCTGAAATACTATCTTCACAAGAAACTGAAAAATCTGAATTATCTCTTAATATTTTCCAACTTATTGTATTAGGTTCTCCGCAAGCAAGTCCTGCCATTATTGTTTTTAAATCTCCAGTTACATTATGAGGATTACCATCATTTACTTCCATTGATTTATAAATACAATTTGCTCCATGTGGTTCACATATTACTGTAATTGGTCTTTCTTCTTTGTACAAATGAGATAAGTATCCTTGAATAGCCCCTGCAAAAGAACCTACACCAGCTTGTAAAAATACATGAGTTGGTTTATCGCCATTCAATTGCTCTTTTATTTCATTTATAATAGTTGTATAACCTTGCATTATCCATAAAGGAATTTCTTCATATCCATCCCAAGCTGTATCTTGAACCATTACTCCACCTATTGAAATAGCTTTATCATTTGCAAGTCTAACTGCATCATCATAATTTAAATCAGTTATTGTGGCTTTGGCTCCTTCTTTTCTAATGTTTTCAAGTCTCATAATTGCAGAACCCTTAGGCATATAAACAATTGATTTTTGTCTTAATTTATTTGCCATCCAAGCTACTCCTCTACCGTGATTTCCATCAGTTGCAGTTACAAAAGTAATATCTCCTAATTCTTTCTTCACTTCATCTGATATTAATACATTAAATGGAAGTTCTTTCATAGGTTTGTTTAATCTTTTGCTTAAAAATTTTACCATTGCATAAGATCCACCTAAAACTTTAAATGCATTAAGTCCAAATCTTTTTGATTCATCCTTTATCCAAATATTTTTAATACCATAATGCTTAGATAAATCCTTTAAATTTACCAGAGGAGTTGCTTTGTAATTTGGTAATGTTTTATGAAAATTATATACTTCATTTATATCTTCATCTTGAAAACCAAATAAAGGTATCTTTTCATAATTTTTGTTTCTACTTTTTTCATTTTTTATCCATTTCAATAATTCCATAATTATTAAAACCTCCTTAATTTTATGTTACACTATAATACAAAGCAAAAGTTATGCCATATTAAATTAAGATATCTTTTGTATCTTTTGAGAACCTTAAATATCTTTAAAGAACAATATATAAATAAAAAAATTATCAAAATGATAATTAACTATCATTTTGATAATAAAAACTAAAGTATACTATTTTATTGCATTTCAATGAATTTTAAAACAATTAATTTGAAATTTTCTTTATCATTTTGATAATTTAATGTATAATATAGTTCATATTAAAAATAGAAGGGGGGGATTATGGAATTATTAAGTAATGCAATAAATGATATTAAAAAATATGCAGAAACAATATCACAAGTTATAAATATTGATATTGAAATAATGAGTAAAGATTTAGTTAGAATAGCTGCAACTGGAATTCTAAAGAATAAAGTAGGCTTAAATATGAGTTCAGAAGCTCATGTATATAAAATGGTTTTAAAAACAGGAGAAACTAAAATCATTACTTCTCCAAGAAAAGATCCAATTTGTAAAACCTGTCCTTCAAAAGATAATTGTTCTGAGAAACTTGAAATTTCAACTCCTATAATGTATAAAGATAACCCAATTGGAGTTATTGGTTTAATATGTTTTAAAGAAAAACAAAAAAATGATTTTATGGAAAAAAAAGATTTATATATAAAATTTTTAATACAAATGGCTTCTTTTATTTCTTCTAAAATTTATGAAGCAAATAAAAGAAAAGAAATAGAACATAACAACATAATTTTATCTAATATTATTGATAGAATTCCAGATTCTATTATTCTAACTGATAATAATAATAAAATTGAATTGATTAATAAGTCTGGAAAATTATTATTTAATCCTGAAGATATAAATCATCCATTAAAAGCGAATAATATAAAGACATTATTTGATAAAAAAGAATTTGATTTAATAACTAAGGATAATATAAATAATGTTGTTGGTGATATTATTTCATTTCCAACAAATTATGAAGAATCAAAAACCTTGTATATTTTTAAAGAGTCTAATAAATTTATGAGTTATATAAATAATTTTAAAAATAATTTTAAAAATAATTTAAATGATAATTTTACTTTTTCTTCTAGCAAAATGGAAGAGGTTTATTCTAAAGTATATAAAATTTCTAAGACAAATACAACAACATTGTTAACAGGAGAAAGTGGATCAGGTAAAGAAATTATAGCAAAACTTATTCATTCTACTAGTAATAGATCAAATGAAAAATTTATTGCAGTTAACTGTGGGGCTATTCCAGAATCATTAATAGAAAGCGAGTTCTTTGGTTATGTGAAAGGTGCTTTTACTGGAGCTAATCCAAATGGTAAAATTGGTTTTTTTGAACAAGCAAATAACGGAACTATATTTTTAGATGAAATTGGAGATATGCCTTTAAATTTACAAGTTAAATTGCTTAGAGTTTTGCAAGAAAAAATTATATCACCAATTGGATCTAATTATCAAAAGAAGATTGATGTTAGGATTATTGCTGCAACAAATAAAAATTTAGAAAAATTAGTTGAAAATAATAAATTTAGGGAAGATTTATATTATCGTTTAAATGTTTTTCCTATAGATATACCATCATTAAAGGAAAGACCTAAAGATATTAAAGATTTAACTATTTTTTTTATGAAGAAATACTGTCAATCTTCTAGTATTCCTGAAAAAAATATTTCAAAAGAAGTTATGGATGTATTTTTAAAATATAATTGGCCTGGAAATATTAGAGAATTAAAAAATGTTGTAGAATACTCTTTGGCCATGTCAGATTCATTTAACTATAATGTTACAACTAAAGATTTACCACCTAAATTAATTAATTCTTTAGAAAAAAATTATGCTAAAACTCTTGCTGATATTGAAAAAGATGCTATTTTAAATTTATTAGGAAAATATGGAAACTCATCTGAAAATAAAAAAGAAATTGCAAATATTTTAGGAATTGGTATTGCAACCTTATATAGAAAAATAAAGCAATATAATTTATAAGCTAGATTTTTTTATTTAAATTTAATGTATCCTGGTGTATTTATAGTTATACTCATATATAAAATTGACTTATTAAAAAAGTGAAAGTATAATTAAAATATAGTATTTATTCATCAAAAATATTTAAAAAAAATACGGAGGGAGCATATGAAAAAAGAATTAACAAAATGTCAAAGGGATGTATTGGAGAAAAATTTTATTAATTATTTAAAAGATTTAGATGAGATTATTAAAATTCCAAGTGTTTATGAAGAAGATAATAGCAGTTATCCATTTGGAAAAAACATTCAATTAGCTTTGGAAAAAACTTTAGAAGTATGTAAAAAATTAGGAATGAATACATATTTAGATCCAGATGGCTATTATGGATACTCTGAAATAGGAGAGGGAGAAAAATTAGTAGGAGTTTTAGGACATTTAGATGTGGTTCCACCAGGAAATTTAGATGAATGGAATTCAGATCCTTTTAAACCTACTATAAAAGATGGGAAATATTATGCTCGTGGTTCCCAAGATGATAAAGGGCCTACTTTAGCAGCTATTTATGCCTTAAAAAGTCTTTTAGATTCAGGTTTTAAATTAAATTATAGAGTTAGATTTATATTTGGAACTGATGAAGAAAATTTATGGAGGGATATGCCTAAATATATAGAAAAGGAAGAGATTCCAACACTGGGGTTTACTCCAGATTCTAAGTTTCCTTTAATTTATTCTGAAAAAGGACTTTTGCAATGCAAGTTAATTGCTAAAAATGAAAGTGGATTAATTTTTAAAGGGGGAGACGCCTTTAATTGTGTTCCTTCAAAATTTATAGGTGATAAAAATGAAAAATTAGAAAAAGTATTAAAAGAATTAAAGTATGAATTTAAAGAAAACAAAAATAAAATTGAAATTATTGGTAAAAGTGTACATGCTCAAATAGCTGAAGAGGGAATAAATGCAGTAAATAGATATCTTCATGCATTAACTCTTAGTGGAAAAGAAACTAAATCAGGTAGATTTATAACTGAAAATATAATTGATTATAAATATGCACAATCAATTTTTGGAGAAGTAAGTGATGAACACTCTGGAAAATTAAAATTTAATATTGGAAAAGTAGAGTTAAATAAAAATGAAGAGATTTTATCCATAGATATAAGAATACCAGTTACCTATGATAAAGACAAAGTAGTTGAGAAATTAAAAGAAAAAGCTAAGGAATATGGTTTTGTCTATGAACAACATGATTTTTTAAAGTCTATATATACACCACTAGATTCTCAGTTGGTAAAAACTTTGATGGGAGCATATGAAGAAATAACAGGGGATGATAAATCACAACCAATTTCAAGTGGAGGAGCAACATATGCAAGAGCTATGGATAATTGTGTTGCCTTTGGATCTATTTTGCCAACTGGACCAAAGACAGAACATCAACCTAATGAATATATAATTTTAGAAGAAATGAAAACTGCAATGAAAATTTATATGAGAGCCTTTGAAAAATTTAATAAATAATTTTAGGGAGGAAAATTATGAAAAGTAGAAAAATGTATACAGCCTATACTATAGTTTTTATATTTTTATTAATAACAGCAGTTTTAACTTGGATAGTTCCACAATCAGTTGTAGTTACTGAGAATGGAGTTAAAAAAGTAGTTTTTGATGCAATATTTAGTTCAAGTGGTGAAGTAATTAAAAATGTAGGTCCTCAACCAGCTGGATTATGGGATATTATAATGGCTCCAGTTAAAGGTTTTCAGAAATCAAGTTCTGTTGGAATGGCAATTCTTATGGCAGGTGCATTTTTAGGATTAATTAACTCAGTGGGAGCTATGGATGCAGGAATAGGAGCTTTATTAAACAAATATACAGGAAATGCTCTAATAAGTATTTTGATGTTTGTGTTTGCTGTTTTTGGAACTGTGTTTGGTCTTTGGGAAGAAATACCAGCTTTTTCAATAGTTATAGTTCCTTTATTTGTTTTAGCAGGTTATGATGTTATAACAGGGTTAGCAGTTATATTTGTAGGGGCAACAGCTGGAAATATGGCAAGTATAGTGAATCCATTTTCAACAGGGGCAGCAATGGGAGCTATAGGAAATCCAGATTTATCCTTAGGAAGTGGAATACAGTTAAGGATAGTTATATTCTTTGTTCTGTATTTTATTGGATTAGTTTTTACTTTGAAATATGCAAATAAAGTAAAAAAAGATAAAAAAAATTCAATTGTCTATGGTGTAGATGTTAATACAAGAACAAAAAATCAAGAAAAATTACCAGATTTAACTAAGAAAAGATTCTGGTCTATAATGGTGTTAATATTTATTATAGTATTGTTAATATTAGGTTATATGCCATGGTATGAAATTAAATTTTCAAGTGGAGGAACTCTTCAAGATATAATTAATGCACCAATAAATTTTATAGGATCAATTCCAATTTTAGGATCCTTAATAGGTGCTAAACATATAACTCCCCTTGGAGATTGGTATTTTAATGAGTTTTCTTTTGTATTTTTTATGGGTTCTTTATTAATAGGGTTAATAAATAAAATTCCAGAAGATAAATTTGCAAAGGAATTTTTAGCAGGAGCAAGAGATTTATTAGGTGTAGTTTTAGTTTTAGCTGTTGCAAATGGTATTTCAGTTTTAATGGGTAGTAAAACTTCAGGAATTTCAGTAACATTTGTTTACTGGATTCAAGCTGCTCTTCAAGGAATTCCAGCTTGGGCATTTGCAGTGGCAACAGTTTTAGCCTATGTGGGAATAGGTTTCTTCTTGCAATCTACAAGTGGAGTTGCAGGAATAACTATGCCAATACTTGGAGCAGTTGCCATGGCTTTATTTGGAACTTCAGCAATAGGAGCTACAGGTGGTCAAGCAATGTTAATATCAGCTTTTGTTTTAGGACTTAATTTTACTTCAGCTATATATCCAAGTGCCACAGTAATGGGAACATTGGAACTGTACAAAGTTCCTTATGATATTTATTTGAAATTTTCATTAAAAGTATATCCAATAATGTTAATTGTAGGATGTATATTAATATCCTTATCTAGATTCTTAGGAGTATAATAATTAGTTTACATAAAAGGCTGCTAGTAATTCTAGCAGCCTTTAAGTTATACCTGAAAAACTTGTAGAAAAAATAAAGTTTTTAAGTTATACCTGAAAAACTTATTGATAAATCAAAGTTATTAAGGTATACTTTAAAAGAGGTGATATTATGTATAAACGTGAAAATTATCTAAATAAATTACTAGCTTTTAAAGATCAAAGAGAAATTATAAAAGTTATAACTGGAATAAGACGTTGTGGTAAATCATCATTGATGAAGTTATTTCAAATGGAATTGTTAGAAGAGGGGATATCTAAAGATAATATAATACATATTAATTTTGAAGATATGAAATATGATGAAATTGATGATTATAAAAAATTAAACTCATATATTGAAAATTTAATAACAAATAAAAATAATTATTATTTGTTGTTAGATGAAGTACAAAATATAGAAAAATGGGAAAAAGTTATTAATTCCCTTAGATTGCAGGGAAATATAGATATTTATATAACTGGTTCCAATGCATATTTATTATCATCTGAACTGTCAACTTTATTGTCAGGTAGATATGTAGAATTAAAAATGTTACCCTTAAGTTTTAAAGAATTTGTAGAATTTAATAATTATGATGAAAATAAAGACAAAGAAAAATATTTTGATGAATATTTAAAAATAGGTGGTTTTCCAGGTATATCTTTAGTTAAAAATAATGAGGATATAATAGATTCTTATTTAAGTGGAATATTAAATACAGTAATTGTAAAGGATGTTGTACAAAGAAATGATGTGAGGGATGTATCTTTGCTTGAAAATTTAATAAAATTTTTAGCAGATAATATAGGAAATCCCCTATCAATAAAAAAAATCAGTGATTATCTTACAAGTGCTGGAAGGAAAACTAGTAGTGAGACTATAGATAATTATATAAAAATGCTTGAAAGTGCTTATATTTTTTATAAGGCAAAGCGTTATGATATTAAGGGTAAATTATATTTAAAAACTCTTGAAAAATTTTATCTTGTGGATGCTGGTTTAAGACAGATTCTTTTGAAAAAAGGCTATTATGATTATGGTCATATAATTGAAAATATAGTTTATTTTGAACTATTAAATAGAGGATACGAGGTATCTATTGGGAAAATAGGAAGTTTAGAAGTGGATTTTATTGCAGAAAAATCAAATGAAAAAATATATTATCAAGTTTCAACTACTTTGAAAGAAAAAAAAACTTTTCAAAGGGAAATTTCTCCCTTTGAATCAATAAAAGATCATCATAAAAAAGTTATATTAACTATGGATAATGTAATTGATAATAATTACAAAGGAATAATTATTCAAAATATTTTAGAATTTCTATTATTAAGGAGGTAGTTATGAAAAAAGTAACAATAGTTGGAGGGGGAGCCAGTGCCCATGTACTAGCCCCATTACTTTCAAGTTTAAATTATCAAGTAACAATTCTAACTAGAAAACCTAAATTATGGAAGGAAAATATAAAGGTAGAATTTAAAGATGAGTTTGGAAACCTAGAGAAAGAAATAGGTGGAACTTTAAAATTAATAACTGATAACACAAAAAAAGCAATTGAAAGTGCAGATATAATTATCCTATGTTTGCCAGTTGCCCAGTATTTTAATATGCTTATGAAAATAGGACAATATATACCTAGGGAAAGGGAAGTTTTTGTGGGAATGCTCTATGGACAAGGGGGAGTTAACCTAATGTTTCAAGAGATGAAAAACAAATTTAATTTAACAAATATGGTTTATTTTTCATATGGATTAATTCCATTTATTTGCAGAATAAAAAAATACGGGGAAATAGGAATAACCTACGGTGCTAAATGCAATAATGTTGTAGCAGTTCATCCAAGGGAAAAATTTAATAAATTAAATGAAATATTTTTAAGTAAAGTTTGCTATTATTTCTTTAACAATGAAAGGGCTCACCAAAGTGATAATTTTGTTTCTTTAACCTTGTCAGCTAGTAATCAAATAATTCATATTTCAAGAATGTATGGATTGTACTGTAAAAACAAATATGGATGGGAAAACAAGGAAGATATTCCATATTTTTATAGGGACTTTGATAGTTTTTCCGCTGATACCCTTGGGGCCCTAGATAAAGACTATGAAAAAATAAGGGAAAAGATAAAGAAAACCCATGTAAATGAGGATTTTAAATATATGATTAACTTCTTAGATCTAGTGAATTTTTCCTACAGTCTAGATAATAAAAATATACAAGAATCCTTTACAACTTCAAAAACCCTAAATCAAATTACAACTCCTGTGGTGCTTGAAAACAATAGATATGTACTTGATAAAAATAGCAGGTTTTTCACAGATGATATATTCTATGGTTTAGCCATAGCCAAATGGATTGGAAACTATTATAAGTTGGAGCTTCCTATGATTAATACTCTTTTAAAATGGGCAGAGGATTATTTAGGTATAAAAATTATAGAGAACAATATTTTAAATGAAAATTGCTCATATAATAATGTTTCAATAGGACTACCTTCAAAATACAGTGAGGGAATAAGTGAAAAGTTTATAGATTAAATAAAAGTAACAAGTGTATTAACACTTGTTACTTTTTTTATTGAAAAAATCAAGGGAAATATGAATAAAATCCAGTATATGTTTAGGAAGAGGATCATTTTTATTGTAGGTTATAGACAGGGAAATATCCTTTGCTAGAGGTTCTCTCATGGGAAAGAAATAAATTTTTTTATTTTTTAGTTTATTCTTCTTATTTTTAACAAATAAACTAGGGATTAAAACAATTCCAAGTCCTTCATAGAGTAAAGATAATTGAGTTTCTATATTTCCAACTTCCAAGGCTACATTTGGAACAATATGATATTTTGAACATAGTTTATTTAAAACAAATCCAGAATATGTATTTGAAGGCATGGTTATAAAGGGACAATTTTTAATTAAGCTTAAATTTACTCTTTCTTGTAAGCTTTCAATAACAGATATAAAATTATTTGGGAAATACTCCTTTAAAATATTTTCAGGGATACCAAGTAAATAATCTTCAGATGTTAAATATATACTTTCAAATAAAATATTCCTATGTGGTGTGAACCCTATTATAATATCAGTTTCTTTTTTAAATAAAATTTCCTCTAATTCATTGGATGATCTTTTTTGAATAATATTTATTTTTGTTTTAGGGTGGGTATCTGAATATTTTTTTATTAATGGGGGAAGTATTAAAGCTCCTCTAGAAACAGTGCTTCCTATTGTAATTTCAAGGACTTGTTCATTTTTAATATAGTTCATTTCTGATTCTAAATTTTGTTTTAAAGTTAAAAAATGCTTAGCATATTTATAGAAAACATGGCCTGCTGTGGTTAGTTTCAAAGGCTGGGTTCTTTCAAATAATTTAACACCGAAAGTTTTTTCAAGTTTTGCAATGTGGGTACTAAGGGATTGTTGTGATATATATAATTTATTTGAGGCTGATGTGAAATTTAATTCCTTTGCTAGAAATAAAAAATAACTTAAATTAGTAAAATTCATAAATTTTCATGATAAAATATACTTTATTTATCATATCCTCCTTGTTTATTATTTTAATTAATACTTAAGTATAGTTTCTTTATTCAATTGTGTCAAGGGTTTTTGTGATTAAATTGTCAATAAAATAGATTGTTACAACTTTTTAGTTGTAACAAGGAAAATCTAAAAAGTGTTTCTAATTTCAGGGAAAATGTACTAAACTTAAACCAAGATACTTATTAGATGGTCATTACTTGTGAGAATAGTACTATTTCAATTGAAAACATTTATTTAATTACTTACTGGAGGAAACTATGAATAAAATAGAAAGAATAAAATGTGCAATTAACGGGGAAAAGGTAGATAAACTACCCTATGCTTTTTGGTCTCATTTCCCAAAACTAGATTTGGATTCTGATTTAATAGCTAAAAAAACCTATGAATTTTACAAGGAATATGATATTGATTTTGTTAAAACAATGAACAATGGAATGTATTCAATAGAAGATTATGGGTGTGAAATTGATTTTTCTCCTATTTTTCAAGGGGGAGTTGCTAAATTAACAAAAACTCCAATTAATGAACCAAGTGATTGGTTAAAAATAAAGGATTTGGATATAACAAAGGGAACATTAGCAAGGGAGTTACTTTATTTAGAAAAGATTTTAAAAATGTTAAAGGATGAGAATGTGCCAGTAATATTTACTGTATTTACACCAATAACAACAGCAGATAAACTTTCAGGTAAGTTATTTAGAAAACATATAGAAGAGGGGCATGGGGAAGTTGTTCATAAAGCTCTAAAAGAAATTGCTAAGACCACTAGTAAATTAGTGGAAAAAGCTATAGAAATGGGAGCAGATGGAATATTTTTAGCTTCACAAATGACATGTTATGATGTGTTAGATGAAAAAACATATTTGGAATATGGGAAACCTTATGATTTACAAGTTCTAGAAGCTGCCTCAAAGGCATGGTTCAATGTAATTCATGTTCACGGGGACAACGTACTTTTTGATATTATTAAAGATTATCCAGTTCAAGTAATTAATTGGCATGCCTATGAAACTCTTCCTGAAATAGATGAAGCAAAGGATATGTCAGGGAAATGTTTAATGGGTGGAATAAAACGTATGGATATAACAAATAAGAAAAGAAATGAAATAAGAAATGAAATTTATAGAACGATTAAGGTTATGAAAAATAAAAAACATATTTTAACACCTGGATGTGTGGTAAGATATCCACTAGATAGGGAAATGTTTAAGTTTATAAAGGAAGCAAAGGAAGAAATAGAAAGCAAATTGAACAATAATTTTTAATTAATCTAAGGGAGGGTAGGATGAAAAACAAAAGAGGGTTGTTAGTAAAAATATTTAGTTTGTTAGTTTTAATTTTCATGGTTGGATGTGGGCAAAAAAAAGATACAATTGAAAATTATCCAAATAAACCAGTTGAAATAATAGTTGGATTTTCTGCTGGTGGAGGAACAGATTCATGTGCAAGACTAGTATTTGAATATGCTGGAAAATATTTTGGACAAAATTTTGCCATAGTTAATAAACCAGGTGCTTCTGGAGAAATAGCTTGGACTGAGCTTGCAGGGGCAGAGCCTGACGGATATACAATTGGATTTATTAATCCTCCAACTTTTGTTTCCCACCCAGTTCAAAGGGACACTTGTAAATATGATATGGATAGTTTTAAAATTATTGCCAATATGGTAACTGATCCAGCTTGTATTGTTGTTAGAGCTTCAGATAATATTACAACTGTTAAAGAATTATATGATTCCAATGCTACTATTGGATATTCTGGACCTGGAACATCAGAATCTTTAATGTTAAGACAAATTGAAGAAGTAGTTGGAAAAACAATAGATAAAATTCCTTATGATGGTTCTGCTCCTTCTGTTGTGGCACTTTTAGGAAAACATATAGATGCAGTTTGTATGAATGTTTCAGAGGCTATAAATCATACTAGTGATGGAACTTTGAAAGTTATAGGTGTTTCATCAAGGGGAAAAGTTAAAGTTTATCCAAATGTTAAGACTTTATCAGAACAAGGAATAGAAGTTTATAATGAAGCATATAGAGGAGTTGCTGCACCTGCTGGAGTTCCAGATGAGATTATAGCTAAAATTGAAGCTTCAATTAAAAAAGCTCTTGAAGATCCAGAATTTCAAGAAAAGGCTAAAAAACAAAACTTACCTTTAGATTACCTTAATTCTGAAGACTTTACTAAAGTAATATTAGATATAAAAGCTAACTTGGAAAAGGAAACAGAAAAGGGAGAATGGTAAAATGACTGGAGGAAATTATGAGAATTGAAAATAAAAAAATTGCAATGGTGTTAGGAGTTTACATACTATCAATTATGTTCTTTATTCAATCCTTTCAAATGATAAAAGATTCAGGATTATTTCCAAGATTTATTTCAGGAATAATAATATTTTTAAACACTTTATATCTACTTGAAATTTATAGGGGTAAGGATGAAAGTAAAAAAAATAAAAAGGATGAAATAGTTTATAAAAAATTATATGTTATGATATTTTTATCAGCAGTATATATTTTAGTTGTACCTTTTCTAGGTTACTTTATATCTACAATTATATACATGGTCATTAGTATGAATAGCTTGGGAGTTAAGAATAAGAAGACAATTGTATTGGTTTCAATAGGAAGTGCCCTTGTTATATATCTATGTTTTTCAATTTTACTTAAAGTACACATTCCTGTGAGCTTTTTAGGAATTTAAAAGGAGGGAAATATGAACGATTTTCTAGCTGCAATTCCCTTGGTGTTTAATGTGAGTACAATGTTAATTTCTTTGTTAGGTGTAATATTAGGAATTATAGTTGGGGCACTTCCAGGGCTTTCATCAACAATGGGGGTAGCTTTATTTATTCCCATGACTTACATAATGTCCCCTTCTACAGGGTTGGTGTTTTTAGCTGCAATATACATGGCTTCAACCTATGGAGGATCAGTATCAGCAATTTTGTTAAATACTCCAGGAACACCTTCTGCTGTAATTACAGCTATAGATGGGTATGAATTAACAAAAAAAGGCCAAAGTGGAGAGGCTCTTTCCATGGCTACAATAGCTTCATTTGTTGGGGGAATAATTTCAATATTTGCATTAATGCTAATTTCCCCTCCATTGTCAAAAATGGTTATAAAGTTTGGAGCTGCTGAAATGTTTTTACTTTCAGTTTTAGGTTTAACAATAATAGTAAGTTTATCAAATGGATCCCTAGTAAAGGGATTAATAGTTGGATTACTTGGAGTTTTAATATCAATTGTTGGAATAGATACAATTACAGGACAATATAGATATACCTTTGATATGTTGCCATTATTTAGTGGAGTTTCTGTTATTGCAACAGTTATAGGTGTGTATTCCACATCTCAAGTTTTTAAATTAGGTGCTCAAAAAAGAACTACAATACAGTATGACTATGACAGTAGTAAAAAATTAAAAATAGTAAGTTTGAAAGTTGTAGTGAGAAATGCCTTTAATCTACTTAGATCTGGGATTATAGGAACCTTTGTAGGAATATTACCTGGAGCTGGTGTAAGTATTGCATCTGCCCTAGCATATAATACATCTAAATCAACTTCAAAACATCCTGAAAATTATGGAAAAGGGGATATAGATGGATTAGCAGCATCTGAATCTGCAAATAATGCAGTTGTTGGTGGATCCCTAGTTCCTTTATTAACACTTGGAATTCCTGGAAATGCTGTTTCTGGAGTATTTTTAGGAGGGCTTATAATTCATGGGTTACAACCAGGACCACAATTATTTTTAAAAAATGGAGAAATAGTCTATTCCCTATTTATAGGATTATTTGTAACAACATTCTTCATGTTAATACTTGGGCTTTATGGGGCAAAGATATTTGCAAAAATATCAATAATGCCAACTAACATACTTGCTCCAATTATAATGGCCCTATGTGTTGTGGGAACCTTCTCAATTAGTAACAATATGTTTAATGTTTATGTTATGTTTGCCTTTGGTTTGTTTGGGTTACTACTATCAGAACTTAAATTTTTCCAAGCTCCCTTTGTGCTAGGTTTAATACTTGGACCAATAGCAGAGCAAGAGTTTAGAAGAGCCCTACTTATAAGCAAGGGAAACTACAATATATTTGTTAGTAACTGGATTGATGTAGTATTAGTGATATTAATAGTTTTATCTCTAATATACCCATCTTACCAAGCTAAAAGAATGTTGAAAAAGAAAATGCAAGAAGAAAGTAAATAAATTTTCTCTCTAAATATATGAAACAAAAAACTACTGGGAGGAGTCCTAGTAGTTTTTTGTTTTACAGTTTAAATTAAAATACACCTACTATATTTATAAACCATCCTTGAGAGTCATAATCATCTCTTCTTAAGTCATCATCAAACTTAGAAAAATTATATCCCACTCCTAATCTTAAATTTTCACTTATATATTTTTGA